>NZ_JAHBDG010000034.1:0-55292 GCF_019956305.1 Pseudomonas sp. BF-B-30
GGCCACGTCTTTCTGCTGATCGTGGGAAGCCAGTGCGCCCATGCGTACGCCTTCCACCGACGGGTCGCCGACCACCACTTTGGCCAGGCGATCACGCAGGCGCGTAGCCACGGCATCAATGTGCTTGGCCGGCACGATGGCGCGGCGGATGGCGGTGCATTTCTGCCCGGCCTTGGTGGTCATTTCCCGGGCGACTTCCTTGATGAACAGCTCGAACTCTTCGTCATCCGGGGTTACGTCCGGGGCGAGGATCGCGCAGTTCAGGGAGTCGGCTTCGGCGTTGAACGGCACCGAATTGCGGATCAGGTTCGGGTTGACCCGCAGCTTGGCCGCGGTGTCGGCGGAACCGGTGAAGGTCACCACGTCCTGGCCTTGCAGGCGGTCGAGCAGGTCGCCGGTGCTGCCGATGATCAGTTGCAGGCTGCCCGCCGGCAGCAGGCCGGACTCGTCCATCAGGCGCACCACGGCTTCGGTCAGGTAGCTGGTGGCGCTGGCGGGCTTGACGATGCACGGCATGCCGGCGAGGAAGCTCGGGGCGAATTTTTCCAGCATGCCCCAGATCGGGAAGTTGAACGCGTTGATGTGCACCGCCAGGCCGCCGCGAGGCACCAGAATGTGCGTACCGGCGAAGGTGCCCATTTTGCTCAGCTGCATGGCCGGGCCTTCGTGGACGATGTTGCCCGACGGCAGCTCGCGGGAGCCGAGGCTGGCGTAGGTGAACAGTGTGCTGTTGCCGCCTTCGATGTCGATCCAGCTGTCGGCGCGGGTCGCGCCGCTGTGGTGGGAAATCGCGTAGAGCTGTTCCTTGCGCTCGCTCAGGTACAGGGCCAGGGCCTTGAGACGCTGGGCGCGCTGCTGGAAGTCCAGCGCCATCAAGCCGCTGATGCCCTGGCGACGGCCGTGCTCGATGGCTTCGGCGAAGTCCGGACGCTCTTCGTGGGTGCGGGCGATTTCATGGCCGTCGATGGCGCTGCGCAGGACCTGCGCGCCGTGTTGGCCGATCCAGCGACCGGCGATGAAGCTTTGCAGGGTGGGGGCATGCAGTGCAGGTGAAGAGGACATCACGATTGCTCCTGGTTATGAGGGTTGTGGCGCGGTGGCGACCGCGCCTTTCGGAATTACCAAAGCGCCAGGGTGTAACCGACGATCAGCCGGTTCTCATCGAGGGCGGTAGTCAAGCCATTGCCGGAACGGAAGGTCACGTTGCGCCAGCGCAGGCTGACGTTCTTGAACACACCGCTCTGGACGACGTAGCTGATATCGGTGTCGCGCTCCCATTCGCGACCGTTGTCGACGGTGCCTGCCTTGACGTGGCGACCGTCGGTGTAGCGGGTCATGAAGGTCAGGCCGGGAATGCCTTGGGCCGCGAAGTCATAGTCGTAACGCAGTTGCCAGGAGTCCTCGTCGGCGCGGGTGAAGGTGTTGAACGTCACCAGGTTGACCACGTACGGATCGCCGCCGTTGAGGAACGGAAAGGCGCTGTCGCCGGACAATTGCTGGTAGGCGGCACTGACCTTGTGGGCACCGTGGGACACCGTGAACATGCCGTTGAAGTTACGGTTGTCGATGCGCCCGGCCTGCTCGGCGCCGTCGCCCCGGCTGTCGAAATAACGCAGGTCGCTGCGCAGGTTGAAGCCGTTGCCCAACGGTTGCGTATGCACCAGCCCGGCGAATTGCTGGCGATAGATCTGTTCGAGCTTGCCGTAGTAGTAGCTCGCATTCAGTTGCGGGCTGAACGCGTAGGTGCCGCCGCCGAAGTCGAAGTGATCGCTGGTGGCGGCGCCGAAGCCGATGTCATCGTTGCTGGAGGAGTCACGCAGGTTGGCCTTGGTCAGGCGTCCGGCATTCACCGTCAGGCCGTCGATTTCCTGGCTGGTCAGCAAGCCACCTTCAAATGTCGAACCAAGCAGGCGTGTGTCGTTGTAGGTGGCCACTGGCAACAAGGGTTGCAGGGTGCCGAGTTTCAACACGCTTTTGGATACTTTCAATTTGCCGGTCAGGCCCAGCTCACTGTACTCGTCGTCGGGCTCATGGCTCTGCGGGCCAAACGGCAGCAGCCCGGTGCCACGGTGGTCGGGACTGGAGTCGAGCTTGAGCCCCAGTTCGCCCAGCGCGTCGAGACCGAAACCGAAGGTGCCGTCGGTGAAGCCGGACTCGATGCGCGCAGTGAATCCCTGGGCCCATTCTTCGGCCTTGGATTGCGGCGCGTTGTCCTGACGGAAGTCGCGGTTGATGTAGTGGTTGCGCATATCAATGCGGGCCTTGCTGTCGCCGATGAAGTCGGCCATGGCGCTGGGGGCGATCATGGGCAGACTCAATGCAGCGGCCAGCGAAAACAGTGATTCACAAGACGTGGTACGTGCGGGTTTCATTATTTTTATTCCCTGCCAACTGATCGGTCGTCGTTTAGTGTTTGCTGGCGCCAGTGGCACCGATGCCGGTCATCGAGCGGATGAACTGCGCCAGATAACGGCGACGCTCAAGGGCTGCACGGGGCGAGGTGTCGGTGACGGAAAACAGCCATGCACTAAAGAACGCCAGGCTCATGGAAAACAGGGCCGGGTTGGAGTACGGGAACAGCGCCTTGTCGTGATGCATCACGTTGACCCACACCGCCGGGCTCAGCACCAGCAGGACAATCGCCGAGACCAGTCCGGACAGACTGCCGAGGACGGCGCCGCGGGTGGTCAGGCCTTTCCAGTACATCGAAAGGAACAGCACCGGGAAATTCACCGATGCGGCGATGGCCAGCACCAGGCCCGAGAGGAAGGCAATGTTCTGCGACTCGAACAGCAGGCCGAGAACGATCGCCAGCACACCGATGCACAGGGTGGCGATTCGCGACACGCGCATTTCCTGTTGTTCGCTGGCCTGGCCTTTGCGCATCACGCAGGCATACAGGTCATGGGACACCGCCGAGGCGCCGGACAGCGCCAGCCCGGCAACCACCGCCAGGATGGTGGCGAAGGCGACCGCCGAGATGAAGCCGAGGAACAGGTTGCCGCCTACCGCGTGGGCCAGGTGCACCGCGACCATGTTGCCGCCGCCGATGATCGCGCCGCTGGCGTCACGGAACGCCGGATCGGTGCCGACCATGACGATGGCGCCGAAGCCGACGATGATCAGCAGCAAGTAGAAGTAGCCGATGAAACCGGTGGCGTAAAACACGCTTTTACGCGCTTCCTTGGCATCGCTGACGGTGAAGAAACGCATCAGGATGTGCGGCAGGCCGGCGGTGCCGAACATCATGCCCAGCCCCAGGGAGATCGCATCGATCGGGTTGGACAGCAAGCCGCCGGGGGCCATGATTGCGTTGCCCTTGGCATGCACGGCGGTGGCACCGGCAAACATCGCCTCAGTGCTGAAGCCGAAGTGCTTGAGCACCATGAACGCCATGAAGCTGGTGCCGAACAGCAGCATCACCGCCTTGATGATCTGCACCCAGGTGGTGGCGAGCATGCCGCCGAAGGTCACGTAGAACACCATCAACACGCCGACCAGCATCACTGCATAGAGGTAGTCGATGCCGAACAACAGCTCGATCAGCTTGCCGGCGCCGACCATTTGCGCCACCAGGTACATCAGGGCCACGGTCAGGGTGCCGAAGGCCGAGGTCAGGCGCACCGGGGTTTGTTCCAGGCGATAGGACACCACGTCGGCAAAGGTGTATTTGCCCAGGTTGCGCAGGCGCTCGGCAATCAGGAACAGGATGATCGGCCAGCCGGCCAGCACGCCCAGGGCGTAGAGCAAGCCGTCGTAGCCATTGAGGAACATCATCGCGGAGATGCCGAGGAACGAGGCTGCCGAGATCATGTCGCCGGCAATCGCCAGACCGTTCTGGAAACCGGTCATGCCGCCGCCAGCGGTGTAAAAATCGCTGGTGGAGCGGGTACGCAGTGCCGCCCAGCGTGTCACGCCAAGGGTGAACAACACGAACACCAGGAACATGCCGATGGCGTTCCAGTTCAACGGTCGGGATGCGCCGTCGGCGGCCATCGCAACATCAGTGACAGCCGCCAGCGGCAGCAGGAACAGTGCAAGAAGGCGGTTCATCGGGCGCACTCCTGCTTGAGTTTTTCATTCAGCGGATCGATCACGTTGTTGGCGCGATAGACATAGAAACCGGTCAGCGCAAAGGCCAGCCCGACGATGACGACACCCACCAGCATGCCCACGGTGGTCACGCCGCCGCTCAGGGATTGGCCGAGGGTAGAAGGGGAGAAAGCCACCAGCAGCACGAAGCCGTAATAGATCACCAGCATGGCCAGGCTCAGCGACCAGTACAGCTTCTGTTTGCGACGAACCAGCTGGATGAAGTCCGGGTGCTGGCCGATGAGTTCTATTTCCTGGGGTGTCATGACGCGCGCTCCTTTGTTGTTTTTGTTTTGGGTGAAACAGTTTCGGGTTGGAACCGGATCAATGTGGGAGCGGGCTTGCTCGCGAAGGGGTCATCACATTCAACATGGATAGCGCCTGATACTCCGTCTTCGCGAGCAAGCCCGCTCCCACAGGTTTTGTGGTTGTTCCTGTAAACGGGGTTTCAGAGCTGATCGAAATCCAGCACCACCTTGTCGCTGATCGGGAAGGCCTGGCACGACAGCACGTAGCCGGCGGCCACTTCGTAGTCTTCCAGGGCGTGGTTGCTGTCCATTTCCACTTCGCCCTCGATGACCTTGCACTTGCAGGTCGAGCACACGCCGGCCTTGCACGAGTAGGGCAGTTCCGCACCTTGCTCGTTACCCGCATCGAGGATGCTCTGGCTGTTGCGTTGCAGGTCGAACGCCAGGGCGCGGCCATCGCTGATGACGGTGATCTGGCTGACCGCTGAATCCACTTGGCGCGCCGCCTCACGGGCTTCGCGTTTTTGCTGGCTGCCGACGGCGGCGAACAGTTCGAAGTGAATGCGTTCGGGCGCCATGCCCTTGGCCTTGAGGCTGTCGCGCACGGTCTCGGTCATTTCCTGCGGGCCGCAGATGAAGGCGGCGTCGAGGGCCTTGACGTTGAGCCAGCGGCTGAACAGCTGCTCGCATTTCTCGGCGTTGATCCGGCCGTTGTACAGGTCGACATCCTGCTGCTCGCGGCTGAACACGAAGATCAGGTTCAGGCGTTGCAGGTAGCGGTTTTTCAGGTCTTCGAGCTGTTCGCGGAACAGCGCACCGGAGCTGGAGCGGTTGCCGTACAACAGGGTGACGCGGCTGTGGGGCTCGGTTTCCAGAGTGGTCTTGATGATCGACAGGATCGGCGTGATGCCGCTGCCTGCCGCCACGGCCAGGTAGTTGCCATGGCGCGCCGGGTCGAGTTCGACGCAGAAATGCCCGGCGGGCGGCATCACTTCCAGGGTGTGCCCGGCTTTCAGCTGTTCGTTGGCAAATGCCGAGAAGCGTCCGCCGGTAACACGCTTGACGGCGATGCGCAGTTCACCGTCGTTGACCCCGGTGCAGATCGAGTAGGAGCGGCGTACTTCTTCGCCGTCCAGTTGGGTGCGCATCACCAGGTGTTGGCCCTGGGTAAAATGGAAGCTGTCTTGCAGGTCCTGCGGAATCTCGAAGGCGATGGACACCGCGTCACGGGTCTCGGCGCGCACGTCCTTGATGGTCAGGCTGTGAAATTTGCTCATTGTTGTTCTCCAGCTGGGACGGCCGATTCGCCGCTCAGATGCACTTGAAATAGTCGAACGGTTCCCGGCAATCGACGCAGCGGTACAGGGCCTTGCAGGCGGTGGAGCCGAACTCGCTGAGCACCTCGGTGTGGGCGCTGCCGCATTGCGGGCACACAACCTGCGGGTTCTCGCCGAGCAGGCTGCGCTTGCTGGTGCTGCCCTCGGGCGGCGCGATGCCGTAAGCGCGCAGGCGTTCGCGGCCGCTGTCGCTGATCCAGTCGGTGGTCCAGGCCGGGGTCAATTTGCGCTCCAGCTGCGGCGCCTTGAACCCGGCGAGCTCCAGGGCTTCGCGAATGTCGCTCTCGATCACTTCGGTGGCCGGACAACCGGAGTAGGTCGGCGTGACCACCACGTGCAAGTGACCGGCCTGCCAGTCCAGGTCGCGGACAATGCCGAGGTCGACCACGCTGACCACCGGCACTTCCGGGTCCATGACCTCTGCCAGGATCGCCCACGCGGCGGCCAGGTCGGTCGGTTGAGCCGGCCGGGCGCCGAGGTCGCTGGCGATCAGCTCACCAGGTTGCATCGGGGTACGCTCGTGGCAGGCACTGCATTTCGGCCAGCAGAATCCCTAAGTGTTCGGTGTGCAGGCCCTTGCGTGCATTCAGGTAGAAATAGCTCGGCGCCGCTGGAACGGGCAGGGTGGCGCTGCTGAAGATCTGCTCGACTTTGGCTTGCCACTGGGTGGCGACGCTGGCGATGTCCGGGGTGATGCCGGCGGCGCACAGACGCTGTTCGCTGTCATCGGCGGCGATCAGTTCAACGGTGAAGCGCCAGACTTCGGGAATCGCTGCGAGCATGCGCCGATTGCTTTCCTCGGTGCCGTCACCCAGGCGTTCGATCCATTCGCCGGAGCGACGCAGGTGATAGGTCACTTCCTTCACGGCTTTGGCGGCGATCCCGGCGATGCGCTCATCGCTGGACTGGCTCAGGCCCTGCAGCACCGGCAAATGCCAGGCGTCATAGAGGAACTGCTTGAGCATGGTTATCGCGAAGTCGCCATTGGGTTGTTCCACCAGCAGCAGGTTGCGATAGGCGCGCTCGTCACGACGAAACGCCAGGTGATCGGCATCGCGGCCGTCGTCCAGCAGTTCGGCGGCGTACTCCAGCCAGTTGCGCGCCTGGCCCACCAGGTCGAGGCCGACGTTCATCAGCGCCAGTTCTTCTTCCAGCGCCGGGGCCTTGCCGCACCATTGGCACAGGCGCTGGCCCTGGATCAGGGCGCTGTCGCCGAGGCGCAGCAGGTATTCGATCAGATCGGTCTTGTTATTCATGGTCGACCTCACATGTGCCCGACTTCGGCCGGCAGCTCGTAGAAGCTGGCGTGGCGGTAGACCTTGTCGTCCGACGGATCGAACAGCGGGTCTTTTTCATCCGGCGACGAGGCGGTGATCAACGCCGAAGGCACGACCCACAGGCTCACGCCTTCGCTGCGACGGGTGTAGAGCTCGCGCGCGTTTTCGATGGCCATGGTGGTGTCGGCGGCGTGCACGCTGCCGACATGCTTGTGGTTCAGACCGTGCTTGCTGCGCACGAAGACTTCGAAGAGGGTCCACTCGGACATTTCAGTTACTCCACATCAGGTGGCCGGATCAGGCGGCGTTCTTGTTTTGTTTTTTGCGGGCGTGGGCGACGGCGGCTTCACGAACCCAGGCGCCGTCTTCGATCGCCTTGCGGCGGGTGGCGACGCGTTCCTGGTTGCACGGGCCGTTGCCCTTGAGCACTTCGTAGAATTCGTTCCACTGGATTTCGCCGAAGTCGTAGTGGCCGCGTTCGGCGTTCCACTTCAGGTCCGGGTCGGGGCAGGTGCAGCCCAATAGCTCAAGCTGCGGGATGGTCTGGTCGATGAAGCGCTGGCGCAGTTCGTCGTTGCTTTGGCGCTTGATTTTCCAGGCCATGGATTGCGCGCTGTTCGGCGAGTGTTCGTCGCTCGGGCCAAACATCATCAGCGACGGCCACCACAGGCGGTTGATCGCGTCCTGGACCATGTCTTTTTGCGCCTGGTTACCGTGGCGCATCATGGTCAGGAGGATTTCGTAGCCCTGGCGCTGGTGGAAACTCTCTTCCTTGCAGATGCGGATCATCGCCCGGGAATACGGGCCGTAGGAGGTGCGCTGCAGCACCACCTGGTTGACGATCGCCGCGCCATCCACCAGCCAGCCCACCGCGCCCATGTCGGCCCAGTTCAGCGTCGGGTAATTGAAGATGCTCGAGTACTTGGCCTTGCCGCTGTGCAGCTTGGCGATTTCTTCATCGCGGTCGGCGCCCAGGGTTTCCATCGCGCTGTACAGGTAGAGGCCGTGGCCGGCTTCGTCCTGGATCTTGGCCATCAGTTGCAGTTTGCGTTTGAGGCTTGGCGCGCGGGTGACCCAGTTGCCTTCGGGCAGCATGCCGACGATTTCGGAGTGGGCGTGCTGGGAAATTTGCCGGATCAGGGTCTGGCGGTAGGCATCTGGCATCCAGTTCTTGGCTTCGATCTTGATTTCTGAATCGATTTTTTCCTGGAAGGCGCGTTCCTGTTCGGACATTTCCGAGAGGTCCTTGATGCGCTTTACGCCGGTTTCTACGAGCTGTGCGTACATTTTTGAGTTCCCGCCTTGAATCTGTTCTGGGGCATGGAGAACTTTATAAGCGATACAGAATTTAATATCAAACACAAAATGACGTGTCGTAATTGTTTTTTGTATCGCTTTGGGATGAATGGGGGAGGGAGGTCGGCGTACATATCCATTTCTTCGGTAACGGCCACTGGCGGTTTCGCCCTTACGGCGACTCACTTTTTTTTCAAACGCCAAAAAAAGTAAGCAAAAAAAGGCTCGCCCCGAGCGTCCGGCCCCTCGCTAAGGCTCGGCGTTCCTTCGCTCCGGCATTCATCCGGGTGCATTGCCCTCCGGTTTGCTTCGCTGCACCTACATGCAATGTGTTCGACTGCGTCGAACGGCGCGGCGCGCCAATCCCCGGATGAACACCTCCACTCAGCCTGCCGAGGGGGCGGGTGGATCAAGATCAAGAGCTGCAGGCGAGCTAACGCTCGGCCTGATGAGTGGTGAAGAGCGTGGGGCGACGCGGCCCTGCTTTTGCTCTGCTCTTCTGTGGGAGCGAGCTTGCTCGCGATGGCGGCCTGACAGCCGACTTGGTTTTTGCAGATGTCCCCAACCCCTGTGGGAGCGGGCTTGCCCGCGAAGGCGGCCTGCCAGCCGACCAATCCCTTGCAGACCTACCCGGATCAACTGTAGGAGCGAGCCTGCTCGCGAAGACGGCCTGCCAGCCGACCGAAATCTTGCAGATGTACTCGATACCTGTGGGAGCGAGCTTGCTCGCGATAGCGACCTGCCAGTCGACCAGGTACATCACAGCCGAACGAACCCAGCAAACAGGCCGGCCGGTAGGCCGCCTCGGGCGCTGTTGCGGTGTACGCCCCCTCGTGAGGCCGAGTGGAGGTTCTGCGCAGTGGGCAACCCGGCAGGGATGCCGGGTTAGCCGCCCCCGGCCATGGATGGCCGATGGCGGCGGGCCCACGGAGCAGGACCGGAGCGAGGGCATGCCGAGCCTAAGCGAGGCACCGAACGAAAGGGGCAAGAGCCCTTGGTTACTTGGGGCTTTTCCAAGTGACCCGCCGTAAGGGCGGAACCCTAAGCGGCCGTTACCGCAGCATTGGATATGTACACTCTCAAAAATCCATGTCGCCTGACACAAAGCCATCGCGAGCAAGCTCGCTCCCACAGGAATAGTGGTCGGCGCCAAAGTCGGTAAAGCCCTGGCAAAAAAAAGCCCCGCAAAAAGCGGGGCCATAAAGGGTGCAGCAGTCATGCTTTCGGACGTTTATCCACCACGTGGCAAGCCTTGCCCTCGGATCGCTTGATCGAATGGAACGGCTGCAAAACGATCCGTGAACTGATCCCGATGTACGTCTTGATATGCCGGCTCAATTCCCCGCAAACAGCCTTCTGCTGTTCATCGCCCAGGTGCTGGTGCTCAGCCTTGAGCTCGACATGCACATCAACGCTGTCCAGGTTGCCATTGCGATACAGATGAATCTCATAACACTCGGCAAGTTGTTTGACTTTCAGAACCTGCTCCTCGATCTGCGTCGGAAACACGTTAACGCCGCGGATGATCAGCATGTCATCGCTGCGCCCGGTGATCTTGTCGATGCGCCGCATGGGACGCGCGGTGCCCGGCAGCAGGCGCGTCAGGTCGCGGGTGCGGTAGCGGATCATCGGCAGGGCTTCTTTGCTCAGGGAGGTGAACACCAGTTCGCCCATCTGCCCGTCCGGCAGTACTTCGCCCGTGACCGGGTCGATGATTTCCGGGTAGAAGTGGTCTTCCCAGATGGTCGGGCCGTCCTTGGTTTCGGCGCATTCCATGGCCACGCCCGGGCCCATGATTTCCGAGAGGCCGTAGATGTCCAGGGCGGTGATGCCCATGCGTGCTTCGATGGCGCTGCGCAGTTCGGCGGTCCACGGCTCGGCGCCGAAGATGCCCAGGCGCAGGGCCAGTTTGTGCGGGTCGATGCCCTGGCGCTCGATTTCATCGGCGATGTTGAGCATGTAGGACGGCGTGACCATGATGATGTCCGGCTGGAAATCCTTGATCAGCTGCACCTGTTTTTCGGTCTGGCCACCGGACATCGGGATCACCGTACAGCCGAGGCGTTCGGCGCCGTAGTGCGCGCCGAGGCCGCCGGTGAACAGGCCGTAGCCATAGGAAATGTGCACCTTGTCGCCACGATGGCCACCGGCGGCGCGGATCGAGCGCGCAACCACGTTGGCCCAGGTGTCGATGTCGTTCTGGGTGTAGCCGACCACGGTCGGTTTGCCGGTGGTGCCGCTGGACGCGTGCAGGCGCACGATGTCGTGCATCGGTACGGCAAACATGCCGTAGGGGTAGTTGTCCCGCAGGTCGGACTTGGTGGTGAAAGGGAATTTCGCCAGGTCGTCCAGGGACTTGATGTCGTCGGGGTGTACGCCCAGCGCATCGAAGCGCTGACGGTACAGCGGCACGTTGTTGTAGGCGTGGTTCAGGCTCCAGCGCAGGCGCTCCAGCTGATGCTGGCGCAGCTCGTCGATGCTGGCGGTTTCCAGCGGGTCCAGCACAGGGTTCAGCACGGCTTGGGCAATTGGCATGTTCATGTGTTCACTCGAATTGTTTTTGTGTTCCAGCCCTTTTGCACAAGGGCTTTGAGTGCATGCCCCAAGGATACCTCTCGGCTCCCCGGGAATCGCGATTCTTTAGTGGGATAGACGCTCGATGATCAGCGCGATCCCCTGGCCGACACCGATGCACATGGTGCACAGGGCGTAGCGGCCATTCCGCTCCTCAAGCTCATGCAGGGCGGTGGTGACCAGGCGTGCGCCGCTCATGCCCAGCGGGTGGCCCAGGGCGATGGCGCCGCCGTTGGGGTTGACCCGCGGATCGGTGTCGCTCAGGCCCAGTTCGCGCAGCACCGCCAGACCCTGTGCGGCGAAGGCTTCGTTGAGCTCGATCACGTCCATGTCGGCCAGGCTCAGGTTGGCCACCTCCAGCACCTTGCGGGTGGCTGGCACCGGGCCGATGCCCATGATCCGTGGTTCAACGCCAGCCGTGGCCATGGCCACGACCCGGCCACGGGCGGTCAGGCCGTGGCGCTTGGCGACTTCCGGGCTGGCCAGCAACAGCGCGCAGGCCCCGTCATTGACCCCGGAGGCGTTGCCGGCGGTGATGCTGCCGCCTTCGCGGAACGGCGTGCCGAGTTTGGCGAGCTGCTCAAGGGTAGTGTCGCCGCGTGGGTGTTCGTCGTGCTCGACCACCTTGGTCGGGCCTTTGCGCTGGGGGATTTCCACCGCGACGATCTCTTTGGCCAGACGCCCGCTGGCCTGGGCAGCGGCAGCGCGTTGCTGGCTGCGCAGGGCGAAGGCGTCCTGGTCGGCCCGGGAAATGTTGAACTGTTCGGCGACGTTCTCTGCCGTTTCCGGCATGGAGTCGATTCCGTAGGCCTTTTTCATCAGCGGATTGACGAAGCGCCAGCCGATGGTGGTATCGAAGATTTCGGCCGCACGGGAAAACGCCTGCTCGGCCTTGCCCATTACCAGTGGCGCGCGGGACATGGATTCAACGCCACCGACCAGCATCAGCCCGGTTTCGCCACTGCGAATGGCGCGGGCGGCGGTGCCGATGGCATCGAGCCCGGAACCGCACAGGCGATTGAGGGTGGTGCCCGGCACGCTGACCGGCAACCCGGCCAGCAGTGCGGACATGCGCGCGACGTTGCGGTTGTCTTCGCCGGCCTGGTTGGCGCAGCCGTAGATCACGTCGTCAACCGTGTTCCAGTCCACTTGCGGGTGGCGGCGCAGCAGCTCGCGCAGCGGCACCGCGCCGAGGTCGTCGGCGCGCACGCTGCTCAGGACACCGGCGTAACGGCCAATCGGGGTCCGGACTGCGTCGATGATCAGGGCGTCATTCATTCGGGTTCTCCTGCGTCAGCACCGGGCCGCGCACTTTGTAGGATTTGCCATGGAACAGGGCGATCAACTGGCCCTGCTGGTTTTCGATGCGCACGTCATAGTTGCCGGTGCGACCCGAACGGCTCTGCTCGATGCAGTCGGCGTTCAACGTGTCACCCAGGCGCGCCGGGGCGATGTAGTCGATGCTGCAACCAATGGCCACGGTGGCTTCGTTGTAACTGTTGCAGGCAAAGGCGAATGCCGAATCGGCGAGGGCGAACAGGTAGCCGCCGTGGCAGGTGCCGTGACCCTGGATCATGTCGGCCCGCACCGCCATGCCCACTCGCGCGCAACCGGGGCCGGCCGAGAGCAGGCGCATGCCCATGGCCTGGCTGGCTGCGTCGCGCTGGAACAGCGATTGCGCGCATTCACTGGCCAGGGTCATGGCTTCATGGTTAGTCATGGAAGTTTCTCCCTTCGGCGACGCGACGGCGCAGCAGCAGCGACGGCCGGTAGCGTTCTTCGCCATAACTGGCTTGCAGGTTTTCCAGCGTTTCAAGAATGTGCGAAAGGCCAATGGCATCGGCCCAGGCCAGTGGCCCCTGTGGATAATTGACCCCGGCGCGCATGGCCAGATCGATGTCGGCGGCCGAGGCCACGCCTTGCAGCAGGGCGTCGGCGGCTTCGTTGGCGAGCATGGCCACAGTGCGCAGGACGGCGAGAGCCGGGCTGTCGCTGAGCAGGCTGACCATGAGGCCGGCCCGTTGCAGCAGGGCAACGCCTTGTTCGAGGGCCAGCGGATCAATGCCTGCCGCATGGCTGATAGCGATGCGTTTGGCGTTGCCGTAATCGAACGCCAGATCCAACAGGATCAGGTTGCGCAGCCCGTCTTCGCGAGCCCGCTGGCAGGCCATGCGTCCGTCGCTCAGGGCCAGCACCGCGTCACCCACTCGCAGCAATCCGCGGCCGTCGCGCCGGATGACTTCGACACCTTGCTCGCTCAAGCGCGCCAGCAAACCCTGGGCGATGCCAAGGTCACCTTCGGCGATACAAGTCTCGACGCTTGCGTTGGTGCTGATTTCACCTGCTTGCGGGCGTTCGGCGCCTTGGGCGTAGCTGTAGAAACCCTGTCCGCTTTTACGTCCCAGACGCCCGCCATCCACCAGTTCTTTCTGGATCAGCGACGGCAGGAAGCGTGTGTCCTGGTAATAAGCGTCGAACACCGAGCAGGTCACGGCGTAGTTGACGTCATGGCCGATCAAGTCGGTCAGTTCGAACGCGCCCATGGCAAAGCCGCCGGCCTCGCGCATCAACGCATCCAGGGTTGGGCAGTCGGCCGCGCCTTCCTGCAGCATCCGCAGGCTTTCTGCATAGAACGGCCGGGCCACGCGGTTGACGATGAAGCCCGGTGTGGAGCGGGTGTGTACCGGTTTTTTGCCCCAGGCTTTGGCGGTGTCGTACAGGCACTCGGCGAGTGCCGGATCGCTGGCCAGGCCGCAGACGACTTCCACCAGCGCCATCACCGGTGCCGGGTTGAAGAAGTGCAGGCCGAGCAGGCGCTGTGGATGATCAAGCTGCGCGGCGATGCTGGTGATCGACAGCGACGAGGTGTTGCTGGCGAGGATGCAATGCTCGCCGCAGATGCCTTCGAGCTGGCGGAACAGCGCGCGTTTGACCTCAAGGTTCTCGACGATGGCTTCGATGATCAGATCGCAGTCGGCCAGGGTTTCGATGGCTTCCACCGCTTGCAGGCGCGCAACGGTGGCGCTGCGCGACTCGGCCGACAGCTTGCCGTTCTCGACTCGCTTGCCCAGTTGTCGGTCGATGCCTTCAATCGCTTGGGCGGCTGCGCCGGGACGATTGTCCAGCAGCAAGACCGGATGGCCGGCCTGGGCCGCCACCTGGGCGATACCGGCACCCATGGCCCCGGCGCCGATCACGGCGATGCGTGCAGATGTGTTCAATGCGGTCATGGCTCAGCGTCCCTTGAAGCTTGGGGTGCGTTTTTCCATGAAGGCGCCGACGCCTTCGCGGTAGTCCTCGCTGCGCCCGGCCAGACGTTGCAGGTCTTTTTCCAGTTCAAGCTGTTCGTCGAAGCTGTTGCTCAGGCTGGCGTTGAGGCTGCGCTTGATCAGTGCCAAGCCATAGGTCGGCTGGGTCGCCAGGTGGCGGGCCAGCTTCAGGGCTTCATCGCGCAGTTCGGCGTCTTCCACACACTGGTAAATCAAGCCCCATTGCTCGGCTTGTTCGGCGGTTAGACGGTTGCCCAGTAGTGCCAAAGCCTTGGCCCGGGCCATGCCCACAAGACGCGGCAGGGTCCAGGTGCCGCCTGAATCAGGGATCAGACCAATCTTGCAGAACGCCTGGATGAAACTGGCCGAACGCGCCGCCAGTACCAGGTCGCAGGCCAGCGGAATGTTGGCGCCAGCGCCGGCGGCCACGCCGTTGACCGCGCAGATCACCGGCATCGGCAGGTCGCGCAACTGGCGGATCAGCGGGTTGTAGAACTTCTCGATGGACTCGCCCAGATCCGGCACGGCGCTGCCTGGCGCGACATTGCGGTCGCTCAGATCCTGCCCGGCGCAGAAGCCGCGACCTTCACCGGTCAGCAGCAGCACGCGCACGTCCGGGTTTTGCCGCACTTGCTTGAGCGCTTCCTTCACTTCGCCATGCATCTGGGTGTTGAAGCTGTTGAGCTGGTCCGGCCGGTTGAGGCTGAGCAGGGCGACGCCGGCGTCGATGGAAAACAGGATGTGTTCGAAGTTCATGGTCTTGGCGCTCTCTCGGAGGTCATTCGAATTCGTTGCGGATTACTGGCCGGTGAAGGTCGGCGAGCGCTTTTCCTGGAAGGCCGCAATGCCCTCGTCGCGGTCGCGGGTGCCGGCCAGCACGGTGAAGGCGTGACGCTCGAAACGCAGGCCGCTGGCCAGGTCGGTGTCCATGGCCTTGAGCAGCGCTTCCTTGGCCAGGCGCACCGCCAGTGGCGCCTTGGCCGCAATGCTGCGAGCGATGTGCAGGGCGCGCTCGACGGTAAATTCCGGCTGGGTCACTTCGCTGACCAGACCGACGCGCTGGGCCTGACGGGCGTCGATCGACTCGCCCGTCAGCACCATTTGCATGGCCATGGATTTGCCGACGGCGCGCAGCAGACGTTGGGTACCACCGGCGCCGGGCATGATCCCGAGGTTGATTTCCGGCTGGCCGAAGCGGGCGTCTTCGCCGGCAATAATGATGTCGGCGTGCATCGCCAGTTCGCAGCCGCCGCCGAGGGCAAAGCCGTTGACCGCGGCGATCAGCGGTTTGCTGAAGCGGGTGATGGCTTGCCACGAGGCCTGGCGCGGGTCGTCGAGGATGCCGACCAGATTGCGTTCAGCCATTTCCTTGATGTCGGCACCGGCGGCGAAGGCTTTGCGGCTGCCGGTGAGCACCACGGCGCGGGTGTCGGGGTCGGCTTGCGCGATGTTCAGTTCGGCGGCCAGTTCGCCCAGCAACTCGGTGGTCAGGGCGTTCAGGGCTTGCGGGCGCTGCAGGGTAATCAGGCGGACGCCAGGCTCGATCAATTCGACGGCAAGGGTCAGAGGCATGGCGGATGCTCTCACGGTGCACGCTCGGCGGGGTGCCGGCTCGTTATTGGATCGGCCGCAGGGGCCGGTTTTGCCCAAGTATAGCTATAACGTGATACGTAAATGCAATACAAAAATTGATTTAATGTGTCTTATTTGTGTGCATTTGGATTTTCAATCTTCCCGCTGAAGGAGTGCTGATTGCGAGTTTTGCCTAGAAAACATTGGGTTTTATGGTGATTTTGGAGGCGTGCTGGCATTCGTTGGAAAGGTGTATTTCAAGTGATACGGTTTTTAGTCTTTGTGCTGTTAAAAGTGATGTGATACAAAATGAGTCATTATTTGCATCGCTTTGTGAAGGAAGCTTCCATGACCTGCTACAGCCTTGATGGCCTGACTCCGGTGGTTGATCCGAGCGCTTATGTGCATCCGTCCGCCGTATTGATCGGTGACGTGATCATCGGCCCCCATTGCTATGTCGGCCCGCTGGCCAGCCTGCGCGGGGATTTCGGGCGGATCGTGCTGGAAGAGGGCGCCAACCTGCAGGACACCTGCGTGATGCACGGTTTCCCTGACAGCGACACCGTGGTCGAGCGCAATGGCCACATCGGCCACGGTGCGGTGCTGCACGGTTGCCGGATTGGCGCCGATGCGCTGGTGGGCATGAATGCGGTGGTGATGGACAACGCCCGGATCGGCCCGCGTTCATTCGTTTCGGCGGCGGCATTCGTCAAGGCCGGTTTCGAATGCCCGGAGCAGTCGCTGGTCATGGGCGCACCGGCCAGCGTCAAGCGCAGCCTCAGCGATCAGGAAGTGGCGTGGAAGCAGGCGGGCACACGTGAGTATCAGGAATTGGCCAAGCGTTGCCTCACGCAGATGCAGGTCTGCGAACCGCTGAGCGAACCGGAAGCCGATCGCCCACGCATCAGCGACAGGGGGTTGCGGCCCAAGGGCGCCAGCCTGTGAACACGGTCCATTGTGGGAGCGGGCTTGCTCGCGAAAGCGGTGTGTCATTTAGCATTAATGTCGACTGACACGCCGCCTTCGCGAGCAAGCCCGCTCCCACAAGGGATTGGGATTAACCCCACAGCTTTCGGTATATTCCTTTTCTTTTTTTACACGGAACGCCCATGTCGTCCCTGACTCCCTTGAACCATCTGATTACCCGCTTCCAGGAGCAGACGCCGATCCGCGCCAGTTCCTTGATCATCACGTTGTACGGGGATGCCATCGAACCCCATGGCGGCACCGTCTGGTTGGGCAGCCTGATTCAGTTGCTCGAGCCCATCGGCATCAACGAGCGGCTGATCCGTACGTCGATTTTTCGCCTGACCAAGGAAGGCTGGCTGACCGCCGAGAAGGTCGGTCGCCGCAGTTACTACAGCCTGACCGGCACCGGTCGCCGGCGTTTCGACAAGGCCTTCAAGCGGGTCTACAGCACCACGATGCCGGCCTGGGATGGCTCCTGGTGCCTGGTGATGCTCTCGCAGCTGACCCAGGACAAACGCAAACAGGTGCGTGAAGAACTGGAGTGGCAGGGTTTCGGCGCGATTTCGCCGGTGGTGCTGGCCTGTCCGCGTAGCGACCGTTCCGACGTCAACGCGACCCTGCTCGACCTCGGCGCGCAGGAAGACACCATTGTCTTCGAAACCACCGCCCAGGATGTACTGGCCTCCAAGGCCCTGCGCCTGCAGGTGCGCGAGAGCTGGAACATCGAGGAGCTGGCCGCGCACTACAGCGAGTTCATCCAGCTGTTCCGGCCGCTGTGGCAAGCCCTGCGCGAGCAGGAAAACCTGCAACCGGCCGACTGCTTCCTGGCGCGGGTGCTGCTGATTCACGAGTACCGCAAGCTGCTGCTGCGCGACCCGCAACTGCCGGACGAGTTGCTGCCCGGCGATTGGGAAGGTCGCGCCGCCCGCCAGTTGTGCCGCAACATTTACCGTTTGATTTACGCCAAGGCCGAAGAATGGCTGAACGCCGCACTGGAAACGGCCGACGGCCCGTTGCCGGATGTGGGTGAAAGCTTCTATCGGCGTTTTGGCGGACTGAAATAGCACGTCATTGTTCAGGGAGTGGTGCGGTTCAGGAGAGCATCCGATGTCGTGTGGATTGACGTAGACAATAAAAATAAGCCTGCGTGAGGCCTGACATGATTTCTACAACAGCACAGCGCCATGATGGGTTCGACCAGTGGATCCATCAGATCAACCAGATCTGTGGCGCCTTCAACGCACAACCCCTGGGCAGCGAATTTTCCGGACGTATCCGCGAATACCAGAGCGATGCGCTCAAACTCAGTTTCGTCGACGTGTGCCAGGCGCGTTTGTACCGTACGCCCCAGGAGGTCGCGGCGGGCGAAGGCGGCAAGTATTTTGCGGTGTTCCAGCTCGACGGCACGGCGGGCATGGCCCAAGGCGACGACAAGGTCTTGCTGTCCCCCGGCGACATCACGCTGATCGATGCTTCGCGGCCCAGCGACTTCACCTACGGCGAAAACTCCCGGCAGTTGTCGCTGATCCTGCCGTATCAACTGGTCGAGCAAACCCTGCGCTTCAATCAGGTCAGGTGCGGCCACCGGATTGCCGCAACCTCGCCCATCGCGATGCTGTCGCACCGACTGATCCTCGATGCCACCCGCCAGCAGCACCTGACCCGGCAGGAAAGCGAAGCGACCCTGGAGGCGATTGTCAGTCTGCTGCGCCCGGCGATCAGTCAGGCCGACGATTGCACCGATGCCCATGAGCGGATCTTTCGCAAGACGCTCACCTGCATCGACGAAAACATTCGCTCCGAAGACCTGTGCCCGGAATGGCTGGCGCGGGAAGTCGGCATATCGACCCGAGGCCTGTACCGGATGTTTGCCAAGAAAGGCCTGGTGGTGGCGCGCTACATCAAGAACCGCCGCCTGGACCTGTGCGCCGAATCCCTGCGCCAATCGGGCAAGGAGGAGAAGTTGTCGGTGCTGGGGTATTCGTGGGGGTTTTCCGATTCGAGCTACTTCTCGACAGCGTTCAAGTCGCGCTTCGGCATTGCGCCGGGGGAGTATCGCAAGCGGCATGCGTGATCGGTTGAACACCGGTCAACCCTGTAGGAGCGAGCCTGCTCGCGATGGTCGTCAACGATAACGCGCGAATTCTGGAGAAACGCGGTGTCCTTGAGATCTTCGCGAGCAGGCTCGCTCCTACAGGTATTGCGTTCGACCTGGTTATTTCGGTGAGCTGAGGTTCAACGTCGGCGTTTCATCGAAGAAATTCCACGGCTTCAAGAGCACATGCACCCATTCGGTCGGCATGATCGGCCACTCTTCGGCGCGGGCGATGTGGGTGGTGCCGGTGGTCAGCCAGACCACGTCGTCGGTGTTCTCGATGGAGTGGTTGTCCTGGGTGAACTGCCCCAGGCCCGAGTCCTTGTCCGAGCGGTTCGGGTATTTGCCTTCCGGGTACTTTTCCTCCGGGTTGTATTGCGTCACCCACAGCTGCTTGTCCATGAAACTCAGGCGGTGGTAGAGCCATTCGTCCTTGCCGAAGTTGGCGCCCTTGGCCACCGGGTGCGTGCCGCCGGCATAAGGGATCAGCTGATAGGAAACCGGGTTGCCGACCTTGTTCTCCTTGCTGAAGTTGGTCAGCAGGCGCACGGTCGACGGGTCGAACTTCTGCGCCGCCTGCTGCTCGTTGCCGACCACTTTGGTTTCAGTCTGCATTGTGCTGGTGCGTGGCCCGCCACGGTCGTTGGGCAACACCACCGGGTTCACTTCCACCAGCGAATTTTGCTCGCCGTCCACGTCCATATCGAGACGGAAGTTGTAGATGTGCTGGTGCGTGGTGCCGACGATGTTGTGGTCGAGCAGGGTGCCGTAGCGCGTGTCTTCCCTGGCGGTGTCTTCGTGCATGGTTTTCGATTTCACGCCCTTGACCGCTTCGATACCGGTGGCGCCGGCGTCGATGCCGATGGTGCCGTTCTGCTGGAAGACCCAGTCGAAGATGTAGTCGTAGTTGCCCACGGTGCTGATCCAGCGCACCACCAGCTCACGGCGCTCGGTGCTGAGGTTGGGCTGGCCCATTTCCTGGTGTTTGTATTCGGGGCCGGCGTAGCGTTCGAACACCGCCATGGCGCGCGGGATTGCGGTCGGTGCGCCGGTGTAGTCGGCGATGGTGGCGTCCAGCAGCACGGCGTTTTGCGGGGCGTCTTTGCCACGGGCAATCGGCGAGGTCAGGGTGCCCATGCCGTAGTCGCCGGAGTCGAGGTAGGCCTTGAAGTACCAACCGACGTCCGGGTCGCCGTAAGGCACGATCATGCCGCCCAGCGAGCCTTCGTACATGATCTTGCGTTTCTTGCCTTTGTCGTCGTAGGTGACGGTGGACAGGATCGGCCCGACCCGCGAATCGAGGCGAACATGGAAGTCCCAGTTCTGCCAGTGAATGCTGTTGCCGCTGATGGTGTAGTTCTTGCCCTCGGGCTCGATGATTTCCAGCGGTTTGACTGCGACGCCCTGGCGTCCGCGACCGTCATACGGCGTCGGATTCATCGGCACCGGAATGAGCGCGTCGTCTTCGATCTTGATCAGCTTCTTCTGTTCCAGGTCGACAATCGCCACCAGGCCTTCAATCGGGTGCGCCCAGTAGTTGCCGTCACCGGTGTTGAGGTAGCTGACGATTTTCAGCAGGCGCTTGTCCTGCGCCAGGCCGTCCTTGCCGTCGAAGAAACCGACAGTCAGCGGCGTGGCCACAACCTTTTTCACATCGTTGATGCCGCGCTTGGCCAGGGCCTGGGCGTATTCCGGGCTGGTTTCCACAGCCGTCTGCACCGTTGCGAAATCGTCCAGCAGCACCATGCCGTGGGCGCCTTCGATCGGCTTCCAGGACTTGAGTTCTTTCGTGTCGAGGTCGACCAGGGCTTCGATCACGTGCTTGCCGTCGAGCACCACGATTGAGGCCTCACGCGGCTGGGCGACGTTTTGCCCGGTGAAGACGAAGTTCCACACCTGATCCTTCGGCGGTTCCTTGACCGAGACTTCGGTGAAGCGGAAGCCAGGCTTGTAGTTTTCCGATTTCTTGACGATGTCCACGGCCGTGGTGATTTCAGCCGCACTCAGGGGGTTGAGCGGGTTAGGGCGGGTCTCGACGACGAAGGTCTTGTCCAACCCGGACTGGAACACCTGGTTGATAAAGTCCTTGGACATGAACGCCGTATGGTCCTTGAACACCACCGGCACCGTCAGCTCGATACGCTTGCCGTTGAGCATCGCCACTTTGCTGTCGGGCTTGACCTTGAGGTAGACCCCGTCCTTGGCAATGGTGAACAGGTTGGCGTAATCGTCCCATTTCACCGTGGCGCCAAATTCCTCAAGACCCGCTTGCAGCGGCACCATTTCGGCGTGACCGCCGTGGGCCTGGGCATTACCCGCCCAGAACGGCAGGCCGAGGGTGCTCAGGGTGATGGCCAGGGCGAGGCGGGCCAGCGGTGTTCTCTTGGGCGATGCTTTGGGGCTGAACATGTGTGAATTCCTGGGTGAAAGCCGGGTACGGGCATTTCTGCACTTTGTTACAACCAGTCAATGGCTGCATTTGAATGCCTGCCAGATTTCTTTGGTTCCGTGCCGCAATTGAGCTTTCCTGACGAAATGCACAATGGCAAGGGGATAAAGTGCCCTGTGTGGCGGACGCAAACCATTGCTTCAAGTTAATAGGAAGCATTACTATTCACGCCCCGTCTCCACAGCACACCGCAATGACCCTCAAGCTGCCCCGCAGACACGGCTTTTTCGAGCATTACGAAGAGTTGGTTGGCACCTGGACCCGTCGCCTGAGGAATCGTCAGCAGGCCGAGGACCTGGCCCACGATACCTTCGTGCGGGTGCTTGAGTCCGATTCGGCGGTGGTGCAGCAGCCCCGGGCGTATTTGCACCAGACCGCGCGCAACATTGCCGTGGATGGTTATCGGCGTGAGGACCGGCGGGGCGCCATGGAGTCAGAGGCGATCGATCTCAGTGAGTCGCCGACCGGCGACCCGGAGCATTTCATGCACGCGATCCAGCTGGCTGATTCCATCGAACGGGCGCTCACCGAGCTGCCGGTCAACTGCCGCAAGGTGTTTGTCTGGCAGAAAATCGAGGGCCTGACCCAGGCCGAAATCGCCGAACGCCTGGGGCTGTCCAAGAACATGGTGGAAAAGTATATGATCCGCACGCTTCGGCACCTGCGCGATCGCCTGGACGGGTTGCAGTCATGACCGGCCGCGCCTTCTCCTCCCCAGCCAAACAGGAACTTCCATGATGGATACTCGTGATTGTGCGTGCGGGCAAACAGCGGTTCGCGATGACGCGGCGCAGTGGTTTGTGCGTTTGCAGGAGCCTGTTGCCGATGTCGAAGTGCGGCGTCAGTTTCAACTCTGGCTGGAGCAGCACCCCCAGCACCGCAACGAATTCGAAGTGCTCCAGGGCTTGTGGAGCGCCGCCGACCTGCTACCGGCGGCGCGTTTGCGTGCTTTGTGTGAAACCCCGCCAGCCCTGAAAAAACGTCGTCCCGTGCTGCGTTACGCGGTGGCTGCCAGCGTGTTGGCGGTAGCGCTCGGCCTGGGTTTGTTCAGCGGCCTGAATCATCCGGCGCCTTATACCGCCGAGTTTTCAACGGCCCTGAATGAGCGACGCCAGGTGGCGTTGCCCGATGGCTCGGTGGTCGATCTGGACAGCCGCAGCCGGATTCAGGTGCGCTTTGAAAAGGATCGCCGCAACGTCGAGCTGACCGAAGGCGAAGCGATGTTCAGCGTCGAGCATGACACTGGCCGGCCTTTCGTGGTCGCGGCGGGCAGCGGCAAGGTCACGGTCACCGGCACCCGATTCGACGTACGTCATGGCGCCAGCGAAACCCGGGTGGTGGTGGAGCAGGGCAGCGTCAAGGTTCAAGGTCGCGACGCCGCCGAAAACGATTTCATCAATCTGACGGCAGGCCTTGGCACCCACGTCGATTCCCAGGGCAAAGTTGCCGCCGCCTATGCCGTCAACCCGGCGGAAATGACTGCCTGGCGCAACGGCAAACTGGTGTTCAACAATGCCAGCCTGGCCGATGTCGCCGAGCAGGTCTCGCGCTATCGCGAGAAGCCACTCAAGGTCGCCAGTGCAGCGGTGGGCGATCTGCGCCTGACCAGCGTGTTCAAATCCGACAACACCGATGCGCTGCTCAAGGCCTTGCCGAGCATCCTCCCCGTGGCCGTGCGCACCCTTGGCGATGGCAGTCAGGAAATAATTTCAAAATAAAATTCAGGTTTTTTTCGAGTTCATCGTCTTCCTGTTCAACTGCAACTGGTTTGCATTAACAAGCGCACACTCTTGCGATCCACAGGATTACGTTCGACGTGAAAAACTCCACCGCTAAAAACAACAAACTCCCCTGGTTACCGCTGGCCCTCGCGCTGGCGGTCAACGTTGCGCTGCCCCAGGCCTTTGCCGCCGATGCCATCCGCATCCCGGCGCAACCCTTGGGACAGGCCCTGAGTCAGTTGGGCCAGCAAACCTCGCTTCAGGTGTTCTTCAGCCCTGAACTGGTCGCCGGCAAGCAGGCTCCGGCGGTGGATGGCAACCTTTCCCCGGAAGATGCGCTGCGCCAGTTGCTGCAAGGCAGCGGCCTGCAATACCAGATCGATGAAGGTTCGGTGACGCTGATGCCGGCACCAGCATCGGCGGCCAACGGTCCACTGGAACTGGGCGTGACTGACATCAAGGTCGTCGGTAACTGGCTCGGCGACGCCGATGCCGCCGTGGTGCAGAACCACCCCGGGGTACGAACCGTGATCCGCCGCGAAGCCATGGTCGAGCAGGGTGCGATGAACGTCGGCGACGTGTTGAAGCGCGTTCCTGGTGTGCAGGTGCAGGACGCCAACGGTACCGGTGGCAGCGACATTTCCCTCAACGTCGGCGTGCGCGGCCTGACTTCGCGCCTGTCGCCTCGCTCCACCGTGCTGATCGACGGCATCCCGGCGGCGTTCGCTCCTTACGGTCAGCCGCAACTGTCCATGGCGCCGATTTCCTCCGGCAACCTCGACAGCATCGACGTGGTGCGCGGTGCCGGTTCCGTACGCTACGGACCACAGAACGTGGGCGGCGTGATCAACTTCGTGACCCGCGCGATCCCGGAACAGGCCTCCGCGGAAATCGGCACGACCCTGGAAACCTCGCAGCACGGTGGCTGGAAGCACATAGACACGGCGTTCATGGGCGGCACCGCCGACAACGGCATGGGCGTGGCGCTTTTGTATTCCGGCGTGAACGGCAACGGTTACCGTGAAAGCAACAATGGCAACGACATCGACGACGTGATCCTCAAGACCCATTGGGCGCCGACCGATGTCGACGATTTCAGCCTCAACTTTCACTACTACGATGCCAAGGCCGACATGCCCGGCGGCCTGACCCAGGCGCAGTACGACGCCGACCCGTTCCAGTCCGTGCGCGACTACGACAGCTTCAGCGGCCGCCGCAAGGATGTGTCATTCAAGTGGGTGCGGCAGATCGACGATCGCACCCAGGCCGAACTGCTGACTTACTACACCGACAGCTTTCGTGGCAGCACCATTGCCTCGCGGGACCTGAGCACACTCAATTCCTATCCGCGCAGCTATTACACCTACGGTATCGAACCACGGGTGTCTCACGTCTTCGATGTGGGCCCTACCACCCAGGAAGTCAGCGTCGGTTATCGCTACCTGAAAGAGGCCATGCACGAAGAGGCCAGCCGTGTGGCGCTGGTCAACAATGAGCCGGTCGTGCGTCCGGGGGCGGACGGCCATGTCTATCAGGACCGTACCGGTGGAACCGAGGCCAATTCGGTCTACGTCGACAACAAGATTGACGTTGGCAACTGGACTGTCACGCCAGGCATTCGCTTCGAGCACATCAGCACCGACTGGCACGACCGCCCGGTGCTTGATAATGCCGGTAAACGGGTGCCGGAGAAAAAACGCAGCATCGAGAGCAATGAGCCGCTGCCGGCCCTGAGCGTGATGTATCACATGTCCGATGCCTGGAAGTTGTTCGCCAACTACGAAACCTCGTTCGGCGCGCTGCAGTATTTCCAGCTGGGGCAGGGCGGTATCGGTAATGAGCCCGCCAACGGCCTGGAGCCGGAAAAGGCCAAGACCTACGAAATCGGTACGCGTTACAACGATGACGTGTGGGGCGGTGAAGTGACGCTGTTCTACATCGACTTCGACGACGAACTGCAATACATCAGCAATGACGTGGGCTGGACCAACCTCGGCGCGACCAAGCACCAGGGTATCGAAGCCTCGGTGCACTACGACATGGCTGCGCTGAACCCGATGCTGGACGGCCTGACCGCCAACGCCGGTTTCACCTACACCCGCGCCACCTACGAAGGTGAGATCCCGGGCTTCAAGGGCCGTGACCTACCGTTCTACTCCCGCCAGGTGGCCACCGCCGGCCTGCGTTACGACGTCAACCGCTGGACTTACAACCTCGATGCGTTCGCCCAGTCCAAGCAGCGTTCGCCGGGCACCGGCGTGAACGCCGATGGCAGCTTCAACGGCGACTACATCACTGAAGGCACCGCTGATGGCCAGTTCGGTGATATCCCGGGTTACGTGCTCTGGAACGCACGTGCCGGCTATGACTTCGGTCCGCAGGTGTCGAACCTGAAACTGGGGGCGGGGGTGAAGAACATCTTCGACAAGCAGTATTTCACCCGTTCCAGCGACAACAACTCGGGTATGTACGTCGGTGCGCCGCGCACGTTCTTCGTGCAGGCCAGTGTCGGGTTCTGATAGACCTGTGGCGAGGGGGCTTGCCCCCGTTGGGTTGCGCAGCAGCCCTGAAAGAAGGCCTGCTACGCAGTCCAACGGGGGCAAGCCCCCTCGCCACAATTCAGACCTTCAACACCTTCCCGCCAATCGCCACCGCCACCAGCAGTACCGCCATCAGGGCAAAGGCGAAACTCAAGCTGCTGCCATGGGCGACGAAGCCGATGACGGCGGGGCCTGCCAGGATGCCCGCATAACCCAGGGTGGTAATGGCCGGCACGGCGATGCTTTCGGGCATGACCGTCTGCTTGCCGACTGCGGTGTACAGCACCGGCACAATGTTCGAGCAACCGGCACCCAGCAACGCATAACCCACCAGCGCCGCTTCCCAGCTCGGTGCGAACGTCGCCAGAAACAAACCTGCGGCGGCGGTCAGCCCGCCGGACACAATCACCCGCGTCGCGCCCAACCGTCGTACGATTTTGTCACCGGTCAAACGCCCGGCCGTCATGGTCAAGGCAAACGCCGCATAACCGAGCCCCGCATACGCTGTGTCGATGCCACGTTCCTGTGTCAGGAACACCGCGCTCCAGTCCAGCGCAGCGCCTTCGGCGAGGAACACGATGAAGCACATGCCGCCAATGAACAGGACGATGCCATGGGGCACGGCAAACGCCGGCCCCGAACTCTCGCTGCCGTAGGGCAACAGATGCGGCACGGCCTTGGCCAGCGCGATCAGCAGCAACACGATCACCACCAGCGTGGCCCCCAGGGGGGAGATCCCCAGGCCAAGCAATCCGCTGACGCCTGCCGCGCCGACAATCCCGCCCAGGCTGAACAGGCCATGGAACCCCGACATCATGTTTTTGCCGCTGGCGCGCTCGACGATCACCGCTTGCAGGTTGACCGTCGAATCCACGGTGCCCAGCCCCGCGCCGAACATGAACAATGCGGCGATCAGCGCCGGAATCGACGACACCGTCGCCAGCAGCGGCAGGGCGGCACAGATCAGCAGGGTCCCGCCGGCCGTCACCCGCCGGCAGCCGAAACGTGTGGACAGGATCCCGGCCAGCGGCATCGCCAGGATCGAACCTACCCCCAGGCACAGCAGCAACAATCCCAGGGTGCCTTCATCCAGTCCGGCCCGGGCCTTGGCATAGGGCACCAGCGGTGCCCACGCGGCGATGCCGACCCCGGCGATGAAAAAGGCGATGCGCGTGGACATCTGTTCCAGGCGCCCGGGTACGAAGGTGGTTTGGCTGTTGAGGCTGGTCATGACAATCCTTGGCAAAAAGCGTCGCGTCCTCAACGGACAGTGATCGGCCTGTGAGGGTTCGATCAGTGCCCGGAAAGTTTTACGGTCAAACAGGGCGATATGGTTGCACAGCGTCGGTGTTTTTCGCGATATGTTGAGCCATTCCAATGACACACGGAGGGCGCCATGGCTCAGAGGTACGATGCACGGGGCAACATTTACATCGTGGTAACGCCCGAAGAGCTGCGCCGTCAGGGCATCGACCTGCCCGACCAGGCCAGCCAGGCAGCGCAAACCCTTGAAGCCTGGGCGCCAGCCGCGATCGAGGCTTGCTGCAGTTGGGCTCCAGGCACTCAAGCGTCCGGTAGCAAGGATCATCGCAGCGACGGTTTGCTGGTCGGACCGTTTCAGTCGTCGCCTCCCTTTGATCTGTTGATCGTCAACACCGACGGTACCCTGGCCGAGCGCAGTGGCAACGGGCTGACGATTTTTTCCCAGGCCCTCAGTGATCAAGGGCTGTTGCCGCAGAACGAAGCCTGTCTGCTCAGGGTTCACCACGACAAGGCTGATTCGCCTTCGCCGGGGCAGACTTCAGTGAAAGCCGCAGAGGTCGAGGGCGTGAAGGGTTTTTGGCTCGATCTGGGCCAGCCGGGATTCGGGCCGTCGGCGGTCAGTGCTCACGGGGTTGAAGCGGCGATGTTCAATGGTCGCGAACTCAGCCACGTTGAACAATTGTCGGCACTCAATAGTGCATGGTCGCACAGTCAGTTCGCGCGGGTCGGCAATCCCCATTGCGTGACGCTGGTGGAAAGTGCCGAGGACCTGCCGAGCAACGAGCAGATGCGCGAGCCGGCACTGGGTGAAGGGCTGACGCGAATCGCCTACGCCATGCCGGTCGGCGCAGGCAAGCCTTGTCCGGCGGGAGTCAACCTGCAATGGGCAATGCGCGTGTCCGAAGGACACATCGCCGCGCGGGTATTCGAGCGGGGCGAGGGGCCGACGGCGTCGTCGGGGACCAGCGCCAGCGCGGTGGCCTGTGCGGCCTGGCGGGCAGGTTGGGTAAGCGCCGGGGAGGTGAAGGTGACGATGCCGGGTGGCACGGCGCCGATCTTGCTGGCGGAAGAGTTGGGGGAGTTGAGTCGGGTCAGTCTGTTTGGTACGGCTCGGTTAATTGATTGACTTCAAAATAGCTTTCGCGAGCAAGCCCGCTCCCACAGTTGACCGAGTTGTCCAGACAAACGCGATTAAATGTGGGAGCGGGCTTGCTCGCGAAGAGGCCAGGCCAGACAACACCAAACTCAGTCCAGCCCACTGAACTCCACCACCGGCATCGTCCGCTTCATCAAGACCTTGCCATCGCGCACTGAGTACAGCGGCAACCCCTGGCTGCGGATCATCTCGTAATCACTCTCCGCCGACAGAATCAGCAGGTTCGCCGGCCGCCCGCGCTCCAGGCCATAGCGATCGCCGAGGTTCATGGCTCGGGCGCTATTGTCCGTCACCAGGTCCAGCGCACTTTGCAGATTGCGATAACCGAGCATGTGGCAGATGTGCAGGCCGGCTTCGAGAACCCGCAGAATGTTGCCGTTGCCCAGCGGATACCACGGATCGACGATGGAGTCCTGGCCGAAGCACACGTTCATGCCTGCTTCCAGCAACTCGTTGACCCGGGTCACGCCCCGGCGTTTCGGGAAACTGTCGAAGCGACCTTGCAGGTGGATGCTTTCGGTGGGGCAGGAGACAAAGCTGATCCCCGAATGCCCGAGCAAGCGAAACAGTTTGGCGCAGTAGGCGTTGTCGTAGGAGCCCATGGCCGTGGTGTGGCTGGCCGTGACCCGCGAACCCATGTCGCGGCTGCGGGCCTCTTCGGCGAGCACTTCGAGAAAGCGTGAATGCGGGTCGTCGGTTTCGTCGCAATGCACATCCACCAGGCAACCGCTGCGTTCGGCCAGGTCCATGAGAAACTTCACCGAGCTGACGCCCTGATCGCGGGTGTATTCGAAATGCGGAATGCCACCTACCACGTCGGCGCCCATGCGGATCGCTTCTTCCATCAATTCGCGGCCATTGCGGTAGGACTCGATGCCTTCCTGAGGGAATGCGACGATTTGCAGGTCGACCAGGTGCCGGCTTTCCTCGCGTACTTCGAGCATCGCCTTGAGCGCGGTCAGTTGCGGGTCGGTGACGTCAACGTGGGTGCGCACATGCTGGATGCCGTGGGCGGCGAGGGTCTGGATGGTTTTCTTTGCCCGGGCCTTGGTGTCTTCCTGGGTGATGGTCGCCTTGCGTTCGCCCCAGCACTCGATGCCTTCGAACAGCGTGCCGCTCATGTTCCAGCGCGGCTCGCCGGCGGTCAGGGTTGCGTCGAGGTGGATGTGCGGCTCGACAAAAGGCGGTACCACCAGGTTGCCGCCGGCATCCAGATCGTCAGGGCCCAGGGTCGGGGCTTCGATCTGGCGGCCGATGCTGCTGATCAGGCCGTTTTCCAGGTTCAACTCATGCAGGCCTTCCTGGTTGCGCAGACGGGCATTGATGATGTGCATCGGGCAGATCCTTTTGGCGAATCGTTTAGGCAATACTCTTACGTTAGCTCGCCAGCGGCGATTCCCGCCAGTGACATTGATCACCACCGTTCAAATGTGGGAGCGGCGGTGCGGCGATCCGACTTGCTCGCGAAGACGGTGTGTCAGCTACATAGATGCTGGATGTACTGCCGCTTTCGCGAGCAAGCCCGCTCCCACAGGGGATTGGGTTTGTTCTGGAGGATTACTGCAGGGGCAAAAACCGCAGCAGCGCCGCGACTACCGCTTCGGGCGCGTCTTCCTGAACCAGATGACCGGCGTTGGGAATCGGATAAAACCGCGATCCGGGAATCATCTGCTGCAAGGCCCGCCCGCGTTCGATGGGAATCCACTGGTCATCTTCACCCCAGAGAATCTGCACCGGGCAGCGAATCGTCGAGTACAGGCCCTCGGCCTCGCAGGTATAACGCTCGTTCATCTGCGCGATCTGCCGGTAGAACGCCGCTTGCCCCGGCTCTCCCAGCCACGGCTGAACATAGGGGGCGAGTTCGTGGTCCGGGATTTTCCGCTTGATCGCCCCGCGGATGTAAGCCGGCACGATCGCTTGCTGGATGTAATCGGGCAGTCCGCTGAAGGCGGCTTCATGCTGGCGCACATGCTGCACGAACGGCGAACCCCAGGGCGTGAGCGCCACCGGGTCGATCAGTGTCAGGCTGCGGTAATCCTTGCCGTTTAGCAGGTGCGTTCGCAGCGCCGTGGCACCGCCAAAGTCATGGGCCACCACGTCGGGGCGAACCAGGCCCCAATGATCCAGCAACTGCGTCAGCAATTCGTTCTGCACACCCAGGGACACGTCACCATCAACTTTCTCGGATTGCCCGTAGCCCAGCAAATCGAAATAGTGCACCCGGTGCGTGGTGATGAAGTGCGGGGCAATCCGGTGCCAGACATAAGAGGAGAAGGGCGTGCCATGCACGAACACCAGCGGCGGGCCGTCGCCGCGCACGGCGTAGCGCACGGAGTGCCCTTTGAAGCGGTAGGTCTGGGGCAGTGGCCAGTCAGTCATAGGTGTGTCCTCTTGGCGGGTGCGAGGCAAAAAGCATAGGCATAAAAAAACAGCCGATGAAGGCTGTTTTCTTTTTCTCTGACAAAACGCTGTTCCATTGTGGGAGCGAGCTTGCTCGCGATGGCGTTGTGTCAGTCACATCGATGTTGAATGTGGCGCCGTCATCGCGAGCAAGCTCGCTCCCACAGGGTTCTGCAATTGTCTGCCGGCTTATTCGCCGCGATAGATGCACCCGCTGGTGCAGGTCTCGTGGATACGGATCGCGCTGAGTTCCGGCAGCAGAGGCTTCAATTCCTGCCAGATAAACTTGGCCAGCACTTCGCTGGTCGGGTTTTCCAGGCCAGGAATGTCGTTCAGGTAGTTGTGGTCCAGACGCTCGTACAGCGGCTTGAAGATCTCTTTGATTTCCGAAAAATCGCGGATCCAGCCGGTGTGCGGGTCGAGGTCGCCGCTCAGGTGGATTGCCACTTTGAACGAGTGACCGTGCAGGCGCCCGCACTTGTGGCCGTCCGGTACGTGGGGCAGGCGGTGGGCGGATTCGAAGGTAAACTCTTTGAAAATTTCCACAGTATCTTCAGCTCTGTTCAGGTGGCGTTCGCCGCAGCGATTCGGGCAGGTGGCGAGTTTACCAGTTTGTCCTGACTAAAGGGTCAGCAAGCGCTCGCCCAGGCGACCGTTGGCGGCCAGTTCGAGGAATTCGTCGCCCAGGCGGCGGCTTTCGTCCATGGTCGTGCGCCAGTATTTCTGCCGGCTCGGGGCGTCGCCCATGAAACGCTTGAAGTCGTTACGGTCTGGCAGTTTGCCGTAGGGCAGGCGCGCCAGGTATTCCTTCGACGGCGCCAGCAACAGCACGTTCTGCAAGCGAGCCGGGCAGGCGCGGCGCCACGGCAGGGTCTTGTCGAACCAGCCGGGAATCACCCGGTCGGTGAAATGCGGGTAAAGCACGATGTCGTTGCCGCTGTAGGGCAGGTCCAGGTGGTAATCCAGCAGACCGCCGTCGCGGAAGGTACCGGCGCCGGCGCCCGGCAGATCGCGCACGCCTTGCATCACCATCGGGATCGAGCCCGAGGCCAGCAGGGCCTGGCGCAAGTTGCCGGCATTGAGGGCGACGAAGCGCGACGGGAAGTCATTCAAGGCATTGACTGGCGGCGCCAGGCGCGGGTCGTGGATGATCAGGCGTTCGAAGTGTCGTGCCAGCCGCGCCCGGCCGCGCAGGTTGTCGGCGATGACCGACGACAGGCCCAGCCCGAGGCGGCCGCGATGATCGTCGGCCAGCAGGCCGTGGCTTTTGACCACCATGATGTTCAGGCGGTAATGGTTGTTGTCGAGGATCGAGGCATCGCGACCGTCGAGCAGGTCATTGAGCATTCGCTGTGAGCTCTGGCTGATCTGCGCCATGGTCACGCCCTTGGCAAAGTGTTGCTCGGTGTAGAGCTGTCCGAGACGCCGGATGCCCTCGGCGGCGTCCGGCAGGCAGGCGCTGGCGAAGCGCCAGGAACCCACCGATGCGCCAATCAGCGAGCGTTCCCGCGGTGCCGCCGGCAGCCACTCGCCGAACAGCGCCAGGTCCAGACCCTGAATCCCCAGTGCCTTCGGACCGCCAGCGGCGCCAGGCAAGGTGCCGACGTCGGCGGCGTTCAAGCCGCTGTCACGAATGCGCGCAAAGGCACCTGGACCGGCCTTGAGGGTCAGGGAAGGGAACTTGATGTGGATGGCGGTCATTAAAGTCTCGAAGTCTGTTCAGCGGGCAGATTATGTGGGAGCGGGCTTGCTCGCGAAAGCGGTGTGACCGTCAACACATTAATGGCGACTGACACGGCCTCTTCGCGAGCCAGCCCGCTCCCACAGGGCATTTGCGGTGTTGCCAATGATGGCAATTCAGTTTCAATTAAGTTCATCCGGTTAAGGTGGCGCCCACAGGCAGCACCTGAAGAAATACGGAGACACCCATGAAAACCCTGACCACCCTGTTCACCGCGTCGATCCTCGGCATGACCGCAAGCCTCGCCCACGCCCGGGAACTTGGCCCGGATGAAGCGCTGAGATTGCGCGACGCTGGTACCATTGTGTCGTTCGAGACACTCAATGCCAACGCGGTGGCCAGGCATCCGGGTTCCACCGTCAGTGAAACCGAGCTGGAACAGCGTTATGGCAAATACCTGTACAAGGTCGAGCTGCGCGATCCTCAGGGCATCGACTGGGATGTGGAATTAGACGCTGTCAGCGGGCAGGTTCTCAAGGATCATCAGGATTCGTAATGAAGGTGTTTTTATTCAAGCGATGCACCGGTAGCCGGATGGCGCTGTTGCTTCTGGCGTTTTGCTCGGCAGTGTTGGCCCGCGACCTGGATCAGGATGAGGCCCTGAGCCTGCGTCAACAGGGCGTGATCCTGCCGCTGGAGCAACTGCTGCAGCAGGCGATGGGTCACTACCCCGGTGCGAAGCTGCTGGAAGCCGAGCTCGAAGAAAAACACGACGTCTACATTTATGAAGTCGAGCTGCTGACCCCTGAGGGCGTGGTCCGCGAACTGGGCATCGACGCCACCACCGGCCGTTTACTCAAAGACAAGGAAGACTGATCCATGCGTTTGCTCCTGGTGGAAGACCATGTGCCCCTGGCCGACGAACTGCTGGCCGGCCTCAATCGCCAGGGGTATGCGGTGGACTGGCTGGCCGATGGTCGCGATGCGGTACATCAGGGCAGCACCGAGCCTTACGACCTGATCATCCTCGACCTCGGTTTGCCCGGCGTGCCGGGGCTTGAGGTGCTGGCGCAATGGCGCGCGGCGGGGCTGGCCACGCCGGTGCTGATCCTGACGGCCCGAGACTCCTGGGCCGAACGCATCGAAGGCCTCAAGGCCGGCGCCGACGACTACCTGACCAAGCCATTCCATCCCGAAGAGTTGTTTTTGCGCATCCAGGCGTTGTTGCGCCGCTCCCATGGCCAGGTCAACCAGCCAACGCTCAAGGCTGCCGGGTTGCATCTGGACGAAGGTCGCCAGTGCGTTGTGCGCGACGGCGCGGACATTCAATTGACCGCAGCGGAGTTTCGCCTGTTGCGTTATTTCATGCTGCACCCCGAGCAGATCCTCTCCAAAAGTCACCTCGCCGAACACCTCTACGACGGTGAAACCGAGCGCGATTCCAATGTGCTGGAAGTCCACGTCAACCACTTGCGCCGCAAGCTCGGCAAAAGTGTGATTGAAACCCGTCGCGGCCAGGGTTATCTGTTCGGCGGGCAAGCCCGGTGAGATCGATCCAGCGCCGCTTGAGCCTGGGCCTGATCAGCGTGATGGTGGTCGTTGGCCTGGTGCTGGCGCAAACCAGCCTGTGGCTGTTCGAATTGGGGTTGCAGCGCTACCTCGAAGCCGGGTTGCGCAATGACAGCGAGAACCTGCTGGCGGCACTGGTGCGCGGGCCGCAAGGCTTGCAACTGGATGAGCGACGCCTGTCACCGGCTTATCAACGGCCGTTCTCCGGGCATTATTTCCGCATCGATTTCGCCGACGGCCATTGGCGTTCCCGTTCTTTATGGGATCAGGAACTGCCGGTGCTCGATCACCCCGGCCTGCATGGCAACTTGCAACTGGGTCCGGAAGGGCAACAGTTACTGGTGCTGCGTACGGACTATCGACGTTCGGGGTTGCCGATCTCCATCAGCGTCGCCGAGGACTACACGCCAATTCGCGAAAGCTTCCGGCGCATGCAACAGCTCGGGTTTGGTCTCGGTTTGACGGCGTTGCTGCTGATTCTGCTGCTGCAACGGATTACCGTGCGCCGGGCCTTGCGTCCGCTGGAGCAGGCCCGCGAGCAGATTGCGCAGCTTCAGCAGGGCCAGCGTTCGCAACTCGATGATCAGGTGCCGGTGGAACTGGAACCACTGGTGGCGCAGATCAACCATCTGCTGGCCCACACCGAGGACAGCCTCAAGCGCTCACGCAATGCCCTGGGCAACCTCGGCCACGCCTTGAAAACTCCGCTGGCGGTGCTGTTGAGCCTGGCTTCAAGCGAGCAACTCGACGCGCACCCGCAATTGCGCAAGGTCCTCAAGGAGCAACTGGAGCAAGTCCAGCAACGGCTCAATCGGGAACTCAATCGTGCGCGGTTGTCCGGCGATGCGTTGCCGGGCGCACTGTTCGATTGCGATGCGGAACTCCCCGGGTTGCTGGCCACCCTGAACATGATCCATGGCGAACACCTGGCGCTGAGCTACCGCGCACCCACCGGCCTGCAATTGCCCTGGGATCGCGAAGACCTGCTGGAACTGTTGGGCAATCTGCTGGATAACGCCTGCAAGTGGGCGGATGCCGAGGTTCGCCTGAGTGTGGCCGAGACTGCAGAGGGCTTTGAACTCAACGTGGAAGATGACGGCCCGGGCATTCCCGAAGAACGTCGCGATCAGGTGTTCGGCCGAGGTACGCGGCTGGATGAGCAAACCCATGGGCATGGTTTGGGGCTGGGCATCGTGCGCGACATCGTCGATAGCTGGGGCGGCAAACTGTCGTTGCTGGAAAGCGAATGGGGCGGGTTGAAGGTCGTCATCGAGTTGCCTAAACATACTTGATGTCACACCAGGAACCCTGTGGGAGCGAGCTTGCTCGCGATGGCGATCTGTCTGTCACATTGATGTCGAATGTGCTGACGCTATCGCGAGCAAGCTCGCTCCCACAGTACCGGGCGCCGGTCAGGTGTGATGAATCTCCCGATCCTTGGTTTCCGGCATGAAGAAAATACCCAGCACCGCCGTCATCACCGCGATGACAATCGGATACCACAGCCCGTAGTAGATATCCCCCGTGGCCGCCACCATGGCGAACGCCACCGTCGGCAGGAAGCCACCAAACCAGCCATTGCCGATGTGGTAGGGAAGCGACATCGAGGTGTAGCGGATGCGTGCCGGGAACAGTTCCACCAGCCAGGCGGCAATCGGCCCGTAGACCATGGTCACGTAGATCACCAGGATCGTCAGCAGTAGCAACACCATTGGGTAGTTGGTCTTGGCCGGGTCGGCCTTTTCGGGGTAGCCGGCGTCCTTGAGGGCGGTGGCGAGGGTGGTGGCAAAGGCGTCGTTCCTGGCCTTGAAGTCGGCGGCCGGCATGCCGGTGCCCTCGAAGCTCTCGATCACTTTATCGCCAATGCGCACCTGCGCAACGGCGCCCGGCTCGGCATCCACGTTCTTGTAGGGTATTGCCCTTTTGGCCAGCACGGTCTTGGCCAAGTCACAGGAACTGGTGAATTTGGCCTTGCCCACCGGGTCGAACTGGAACGAACACTGGGCGGGATTGGCGACGACCGTGACCGGATTCTTCTCCTGCGCGATGAACACGTCGGGGTTACCGTACTGGGTCAGCGCATGGAAGATCGGGAAGTAAGTCAGGGCCGCGAGGATGCAGCCGGCCATGATGATGCCCTTGCGCCCGATACGGTCGGACAGGCTGCCGAAAATGACGAAGAACGGCGTGCCGATCAACAGGGAGCCGGCAATCAGCAGGTTCGCGGTTTGCGGTTCGATCTTCAGCGTCTGCAACAGGAAGAACAGCGCATAGAATTGCCCGGTGTACCAGACCACCGCCTGGCCGGCGGTGCCGCCGAGCAGGGCCATGATCACGATCTTCAGGTTCTCCCAGCGTGCGAAAGATTCAGTCAGCGGCGCCTTGGAAGACTTGCCTTCGGCCTTCATTTTCACAAACACCGGCGACTCGTTGAGCTGCAAGCGGATGTACACCGAGATAATCAGCAGCAGGATCGACAGCAGGAACGGAATCCGCCAGCCCCAGGCTTCGAAAGCTTCGGTGCCCAGAGCGGTACGGCAGGCGAGGATCACCAACAGTGAAAGAAACAGGCCGAGGGTTGCTGTGGTCTGGATCCACGAGGTGAAGAAGCCGCGTTTGCCCTTGGGCGCATGTTCGGCCACGTAGGTCGCTGCGCCGCCGTACTCACCGCCCAGCGCCAGGCCTTGCAACAGGCGCAGGCTGATCAGGATGATCGGCGCGGCGACGCCGATGGTCGCATAGCCGGGCAGCAAACCCACCACGGCCGTGGAGATACCCATGATCACGATGGTGATGAGAAACGTATGCTTGCGCCCGATCATGTCGCCCAACCGGCCGAACACGATGGCACCGAAGGGCCGCACGGCAAAGCCTGCGGCGAAGGCGAGCAGGGCGAAGATGAAGGAGGTTGTTTCGTTGACACCGGCGAAGAAGTGCTTGGCGATGATCGCCGCGAGGGAGCCGTACAGGTAGAAGTCGTACCATTCGAACACGGTGCCCAGGGACGAGGCGAAGATGACCTTGCGCTCCTCCCGGGTGAGCCCGCGGTTGGGCGTGCTGCCCGTGGTTGCATTGTCGATTGCTGCCATGAGTATTCTCCGTCTTGCTCTTGTTGTAGGCCGGAGTTCCCACCAACACTTACCGTACCCAGGCCCTGGGGCTGAAGTCATTGGATTACGTGGTTTGCATTCAGGTTGACGCCCGAAGGCGCTGCAAGGTTCCATGAAGCATAATCGGCTTGCGGCAGATATCCACTTGCCATCATTTGATGAGTGGGTGCAGAAACAAATGTGGGAGCGGGCTTGCTCGCGAAGGCGGCGGCACATTCAACATCTATGTGTCTGATACACCGCTTTCGCGAGCAAGCCCGCTCCCACAGGGGATGTTGCCGGGTTTAAACGCGGAACTGATCCATCAGGCTCTGCTGCTGGTTCGCCAGGCTATTGAGCGACTGGCTGACCCGCGCCGATTCATTGGCCTGGCCCGACAGCGACTCGGTCACGTCGCGGATGGTCGCCACGTTGTTGTTGATCTCCTCGGCCACCGCGCTTTGCTCTTCGGCGGCACTGGCGATCTGCATATTCATGTCGTTGATCACGGTCACCGCGTCACCGATCTGGCGCAGCGCCGTCACGGCCTGGCCAACCTGCTCGACACTGCCCTGGGCCTGACGATGGCTGTTGTTCATCGAACCCACCACCTCCTGGGTGCCGTTTTGCAGTTGTTCGATCACCAGACGGGTTTCTTCCACGGATTCCTGGGTACGCCGGGCCAGGTTGCGCACTTCATCGGCCACCACGGCAAACCCGCGCCCGGCCTCACCGGCACGGGCCGCTTCGATCGCTGCGTTGAGGGCCAGCAGGTTGGTCTGCTCGGCAATCGCACGGATTACTTCCAGCACCGTGCCGATCTTCTCGCTGTTGGCCGCCAGACCTTCGACCTGAACCATGGCCGCGCTCATGTCGGCGGCGAGGTTGTCGATACTGGCGGTGGTGCGGTCGATCACGGTCAGGCCCTGACGGGTCGCCTGGTCGGCATCGCGGGCGGCGTGGGCCGCCTGTGCGGCGCTGCGGGCGACGTCCTGGGCGGTGGCGCTCATTTCATGGGAGGCGGTCGCCACCTGGTCCACCTGGCGGTACTGCTGCTCCATGCCGGCGCTGGTCTGTGCGGCGATGGCGGACGACTGATCAGCGGTGCTGCGGGCGTCCTGCACCGAGCGCTTCACTTCGGCAATGATCGGTTGCAGCTTGTCGAGGAAACGGTTGAACCAGCCGGCCAACTGGCCCAGTTCATCCTGCTTGTCGTAGGCCAGGCGGCGGGTCAGGTCACCTTCGCCGCTGGCGATGTCTTCGAGCATGTGCGCCACGCCGAGGATCGGTCGGGTGACGCTGCGGGCCATCAGCCACACCAGCAGCAGACCGAGCAGCGCGGCGAGCACCCCCAGGCCGAGCTCGACCAGGGTACCGGCGGTGTTGCTGTCGTCGAGTTGCTTTTTCAGGGCTTCGGCCGGGCCGACCAGGACTTTCTCCGGCACGTCGAGCAGCACGCCCCAGGATTTACCGTCGGGAATCGGCTGGAAGGGTGCCAGCACTTTCAGTTGCTGATGGCTGTGCAGGCTGCCGGTCTTGCTGCTGGCGGCAAGCATGCGCAGCAGTTCGGCGCCATTGGCCTTATCCACGGCGTCCAGGCGCTGGCTGAGTTTGCCGGCGTCCGGGCTGTAGCCGGCGAGCAGGCCGGCCGGGCTGATGATGCTGACGCTGGTCTGGCCGTCATAGAGCTTCTTGCTCGCGCCCAGGCTGACCGCTTGCAGGCTGTTGAGGTTGATGTCCACGGATAGCGAGGCGATCACCTTGCCGTTGACCATCAGCGGGAAAACGATACTGGTCATCAGCACGTTCTGACCGTCGATCTCATAGAAGTAAGGTTCGATCACGCACGGCTTGAGCGTGGTGCGCGGACAGGTGAACCAGGCGTTGGCCGCTTCGCCGCTGGGGCCGGTGCTGGTGTCGGCCATGTCCTTTTCCGGCAGCGCCATGGACGTTACCTTGCCCGGCGTCGGCTGCGACCAGTAGAGGGCGAAACGACCCTTGTCGTTGCTGCCAAGCTCGGCCTGACCGGCGAACAGTTCGTCCTTGCCGTCCAGCCCATTGGGTTCGAACACCAGGGACAGGCCGAGCAGGTCCGGGTTGGCTTGCAGGGCTGACTTGACCTGGCGGGTCAGGTCTTCGCGCAGGTCGAAGGCATCGAGAAAGCGCTTCTCGGCCTGGTCACGCAGGAACAGCACCTGCCGGGAGAAGCCGTGGCCGTACTGATAAGCGTCCATGAACTGCTGGCGTATCCCCAGCGCCTGGTTTTCGCCTTGGGACTCGATCCGGGCCTGGGCCGCCTCTGTCAGCATCTCCATGCTCGAGGCTTTCACCAGCTCGGAGCTGTGCTCCATGCGGTACAGCGAAAGACCCACCAGCAGGGTCACGATACCCGCCAGGCACAGCCCGGCCAGCAGGGTGATTTTCCATTGAATGGAAAGTTGTCTGAGCGACATGGAGACGTCCTTATTCGATAAATATCTGAGACTTTGCACTGTAACGGCCGGGATTTTGGTTTCTTTATCCCGTCTATCGGCTATCAAACACTTCCCCCTGTAGGAGCGAGCATGCTCGCGATGGTCGTCAACGATGATGATGGAAACCTGATCCCCCCCGGTGCTCTCAGGTGCATCGCGAGCTCGCTCGCTCCTACAGGTCTTCACATGTCGTTACATCTCGACAGCGCCGAGGTGCTTTGACAAGGAGGTGACGCTGCGGCACAGTGCGCGCCCTCTAATAAAACCCATTCCTTAATCCGCTGGTGGCTCTTCGCAGACTGCCGGACGGAGTCTTTTCGTTTGTATCGAGGTAATGAAATGAATGCAGTAATTGCCGCGGTCGGCATCATGCTGATCCTCAGCCTGTCCCGCGTGCATGTGGTGATCGCCCTGATCGTCGGTGCGCTGGTCGGTGGCTTGACCGGTGGCCTGGGAATCGAGGCGACGCTCAAGGCTTTCAACAGCGGCCTCGGTGGCGGGGCGACGGTGGCGTTGTCCTACGCCTTGCTCGGTGCTTTCGCCGTGGCCATTGCCAAGTCCGGCATGGCCCATGCGCTGGCCGACAAGGCCCTGGCCATGGTCGATCGCCAGCACGCCAGCGGCGGTGGCCAGGTCAAGTGGCTGCTGATTGGCCTGCTCTGGGTCGTGGCCATCGCCTCGCAGAACATCTTGCCGATACATATCGCGTTTATTCCGTTGCTGGTGCCGCCACTTCTTTATGTGCTGACCAAGCTGCAACTGGACCGTCGACTGATCGCCTGCGTCATGACCTTCGGCCTGATCACGCCCTACATGTTCCTGCCGGTGGGCTTCGGCAACATCTTCCTCAATGAGATCCTGCTGGCCAACGTCGCCCGCAGCGGCGTGGACATCAGCGGCATCAACGTGACCCACGCCATGGGCATTCCGGCCCTGGGCATGGTGGCGGGCCTGCTGATCGCGTTTGTCAGCTACCGCAAGAAGCGTGTCTACGACCTGGCGAAGATCGAACAGGTCGAGCAAGTGGCGGTGCAATACAACCCGCTGAGCCTGATGGTGGCCGGCGTGGCCATCGCGGCGGCGTTCATCATTCAGTTGTTGCTCGATTCGATGATCATCGGTGCGCTGGTCGGCTTCCTGATCTTCTCGGTGTCGGGCATTGTCAAATGGCGTGACACCGACGACCTGTTCACCGAAGGCATGAAAATGATGGCGATGATCGGCTTCATCATGATCGCCGCCTCGGGGTTTGCCGAAGTGATGAAGGCCACCGGTGAGGTGCAGACGCTGGTCGAGTCGTCGGCGTCGTACATCGATCACAGCAAAGGCATTGGCGCCTTGCTGATGTTGCTGGTGGGGTTGCTGGTGACCATGGGCATCGGCTCGTCGTTCTCCACCGTGCCGATCCTGGCGGCGATCTTCGTGCCGCTGTGCGTGCAACTGGGCTTCAGCCCGTTGGCGATCGTGTGCATCGTCGGCACGGCCGGTGCCCTGGGCGACGCCGGTTCACCGGCTTCCGACTCGACCCTGGGCCCGACTTCCGGCCTGAACATCGACGGCCAGCACCATCACATCTGGGACACCGTGGTCCCGACCTTCCTGCACTACAACCTGCCGTTGCTGGCGTTTGGCTGGGTGGCGGCGATGGTCCTCTAACCCCGATACCCCTGTGGGAGCGGGCTTGCTCGCGAAGACGGCGGCACATCCAGCATCGATGTGTCTGGCACACCGCCTTCGCGAGCAAGCCCGCTCCCACATTGATCGCATTCAACTTTTGACCCGGCGTGCCGTTAAAGCTTTTAACCACGCCAACAAAAATCAAAAGAGTGAACGTCATGCGCATGAGCCTCAAGGCAAAAGTCCTGTCCCTTGCCGTCCTCCCGGTGTTGCTGTTTGCGCTGGTCATCAGCCTGACCACGCTGTTCATTCTTCAGGATCAGGCGCGCAAGGAAGTCGAGCAGACCCGCGAGCGCCTGCTCAGCGATGCCAAGGCAACCTTACAAAGCTACGTGGCCGTGGCCATGACCACGATCAAACCGCTCTACGACGCCGCCGCCCCCGGCGATGAGGCGGCGCGGGCCCAAGTGATCAAGCTGCTGTCGAGCATCACCTACGGCAAGGACGGCTACTTCTTCGGCTACGACTCCAACACCGTGCGCCTGTTCAAGGCCAATAGCCCCGAGGGCGTGGGCCAGAGCTTCAAGGACAACCGCGACCCGAACGGTGTCTACGTCAACCGCGACCTGGTGAAAGTCGCCAAGGACGGTACGCACTACCTGCAATACAGCTCGCCATTGCCTGGCAACACCCTGGTGCTGGTGCCCAAGCTCGGCTACACCGAATACCTGCCGAAGTGGGACATGGCGGTCGGCACCGCGGTCAACCTCGACGGCATCGAAGCACAAGTGGCCGTGGTCGAAGCCAAGGTCCAGGAGCGCATGCAAGGCATGGTGCTGAGTATCGTTGGCGTAGCAGTCGTGGTGCTGTTGGTGATCGCTGCTGCCGGGATGCTGCTGGCCAACACCATTGTGCGTCCGCTGCATCTGATGAAAGCCAACCTCGACGACATCGCGGCGGGCGAAGGCGATCTGACCCGCCGCCTGACCATCACCAGTCAGGACGAGCTCGGTGAACTGGCCGGTTCGTTCAACCGTTTCGTCGACAAGATCCACGGCCTGGTACGGCAGATCACCGAAATGACCTCGCAGCTGACCGGGCTGGTGAACCAGGTGTCCGACCAGGCCAACCGTTCGGACCAGGCCATGGAACGCCAGCGTCACGAAACCGATCAGGTGGCCACAGCGATCAACGAAATGTCGGCGGCGGCCCAGGAAGTGGCCAAGAGCGCGCAGAACGCCGCGGTAGCAGCCCAGCAGACCGACGAAGAAGGGCAGGCGGCCAAGCGTGTTGTGGCCGGCAGCATCGAGAAGATCCATGCCCTGGTGGACGACATCCGCAGCAGCGGCGTGTCCCTGGACAGCCTGCAAAAAGACGTGTCGTCGATTGTCAGCGTGCTCGGGGTGATCCGCTCGATTGCCGAGCAGACCAACCTGTTGGCGCTCAACGCGGCCATCGAAGCCGCCCGCGCCGGCGAGGCCGGGCGCGGCTTTGCGGTGGTGGCCGATGAAGTGCGGGCGCTGGCCAGCCGCACGCAAATCAGCACCCAGGAAATCCAGGGCATGATCGACCGTTTGCAGGCCGGCACCCAGTCGGCGGTGGAGGCGATGCGTCGCTCCAGCGAGGCCGGCGACGGCACCTCGGCCCAGGCCAACGAGGCGGGGGCTTCGCTGGACACCATGGCTCAGCTGATCGCGACCATCAACTCGATGAACGCACAGATCGCCAGTGCCGCCGAAGAGCAGACCGCCGTGGCCGAAGAGATCAATCGCAGCGTGCACCAGATTGCCGTGGCGGTGGACAGCGTCGCCGACGAAACCCAACTCGGCGCGCAAACCTCTCGCAGCCTGGCCGACCTCGGTCAACGCCTGGGCAGCCTGGTCGGGCAGTTCCGTATCTGACGGAGCAGAGACAAAGCCTGTGGGGTTCGGAACCTGCCGGGTAATCAGCCTGGACGGAGTTCCACGCACCTTTCGGCTCAACTCCTACACTTGGTAAGACGGGTTACATCGCAAGCCCCCGACGACCACTACCCAAGGAGTCAACCCCATGACCGACCGTAAATGCGATTGTCCGAAGTGTTCCTGCAAGCTCGGCGAGCACCCGATCGTGCGTCACGGCAAGCACTATTGCTGTGAAGCCTGTGCCAAGCATCACGAGCACGGCGAGGAGTGCGCTTCCCAAGGCTGCAAGTGTGCCCACTGAAAACCACGGCATACGCAAAAGTGGAGCCTAGTCCGGCTCCACTTCCAGCCTGAGGCTGTCATCTTCCAGGCGTTCGCTGTGGCGGACGGTGCCTTGCAAGCGCCGCCCTTCGACCCGCAGCACCAGGGTCTTGGCTTGCTCCAGATCTTCCGGCAGTGGCGCCGGGACGCGTATGGCGAAGCAGAATGGGTCATTTTCGACCTGTTCCAGTCCGACCCGGCACTCGGTGCTCATGGTGATGCGGCCGCTCGGCGTGTCCAGATCGTAGTCCAGTTGCACAGGGCTGTTGACGGGTGTTGCGCTCATATCCCTTCCCCCGAACCTGATGGTTACCGGATATTAGTTCGCCGGCCGCCACTTGACGTTTTCCACGCCGAATTTTTCAGCCATCGGCTTGCTGGTCTTTTGCACCTTTTCGCGTCCGAATCGGGGGATTCGCCCCACCCCCGCGTCACAACTCGCCCAATGCCAGGCTTCTGCGTTATCCATTTTTTCCAGTCGGATGATGAATGATTTCGGAGCACCATGGAGGGTGTACTCGATGACGAATAATTTTGCACTGTTCATAAAGCCCCGGTTCCTCCCTGTTGTACATAAAAGGATCGCGCGCCATCAGAAAAATTCACTCGGATTGTCGGATACCGGCGGTTGCTGGCGACACGTTCGGCGCCTCGTTACCATGGAGCCTTCCCGTACCCAATGAACATAGACCATGGCCCTCGCCGCACCGCCTGACCTGAGTGACACCGATGTGCCTGTGCAACCGCTGGCCCGCACCTATCCGCGCGGGTTGTACATCGAGCCCCATGAGCACGTCTGGGGCCAGTTGCTGTATGCGATGAGCGGGGTGATGTGGGTCGAGACGCCGCATGAGGCGCTGGTGGTGCCTCCGCAACGGGCGGTGTGGTTGCCGCCCGGCGTGCCGCATGGCATTCGTGTGGTATCGGACCTGCAAATGCGCAATATCTACCTGCGACCGTCCCTGGCGGCGACCCTGGATGACAGCGTTCAGGTGATCGAGGTCGGGGGTTTGTTGCGCGAACTGATCGTCGGGCTGGTGGAGCAGGGTAACGACGGGGCGCCCGAGTATTACGACGCGCTGGTGGGCCTGGCGCTGCTGGAACTCAAGCGGGCCAGGCGTTCGCTGCTGAAAATTCCGCTGCCGGACGATTCCGACCGACGGCTGATGAACCTGTGTCAGGCGGTCATGGCCGCGCCTTCACTGGACATTCCTTTCGAACAACATGCGGATAACGCCGGAGCCAGCGTGCGCACCCTGGCGCGGCTGTTCAAGGACGGTTTGGGCATGGGCTTCGCCGAGTGGCGGCGTCAGGTGCAATTGGCGACGGCGGTGGCCGAGCTGATCCAGGGCGTACCGGTCAGCGCGATTGCCCGGGAGCTGGGATATTCTCCGAGCAGCTTCAGCGACATGTTTCGTCGTGAGCTGGGCGTTGCCCCTTCGCAGTTTCCTGCGGCGCAACGCCAGGACTGATTTCCTCGAAAACCAGGCTTTGGCCGAAATTCAGAAGCACTTGACCGATGATCAAAGGCGTCGCCCCCTAGACTTGGCGCATACCTCAATTGCCCCGGAGTCTGCCATGAACTACCTCGTGTCATTGGCCATCGGTCTGGGCGTCGGTCTGCTCTACGGCGCCCTGGATTTTCGTTCTCCCGCACCCCCGGCCATCGCCCTGGTGGGCCTGCTCGGCATGCTCGCCGGCGAAAAACTCTGGCCGATGGGGCGGGGGCTGGTGGCTGGCTGGATCTCCTGAACCCTTTTCGACTCGATGGATACGCCCATGAAAGCTCTGCAATTCGATAAAACCGGTGATCTCTCGGCCCTGCGCTACGTTGAGGTGCCTACCCCCGTTCCCGGCGCCGATGAAGTGCTGGTCGAGATCAAGGCCGCTGGCCTCAACCCCAGCGATGTGAAGAATGTGCTGGGACGTTTTCCCTACACCACCTTGCCGCGGATTCCCGGTCGTGACTTTGCCGGTGTTGTCGTGGCCGGCCCGCAGGCGATGATCGGTCGGGAAGTCTGGGGCACGGGCAAGGAACTGGGCTTTTTCGCCGACGGTTCCCACGCGCAGTTCGTCAAGCTGCCGGCCAACGGCGTGGCGCTCAAACCTACGCATCTGAGCTTTGCCCAGGCCGCCAGCCTTGGCGTGCCGTACACCACGGCGTGGGATGCGCTGGAGCGCAGTCTGGTGACGGCCGAAACCCGATTGCTGGTCATCGGTGGCGGGGCAGTCGGCAGTGCCGCGCTGGCCTTGGCCAAGGTGCGCGGTGCCCGGGTGTTGGCGGCCGCGCGGCGTCCGGAGCAGGTCAAGGATTTGCAGGACCAGGGCTACCAGACCCTGCAACTGGATAAACCCGAAGACCTGGGCGCACAGGTCAACGCGGTGTATGCCGGCGGCGCCGACGTGATTTTCGACACCACCGGTTTCTGGCTGCCGGCCTCGGTAGCGGCCCTGGCCACGTTCGGCCGCATCGCGATCATCGCGGCACCCGTGGACGGTCACGTGCAGTTGCCGGCCCTGGCGTTGTATCGCAAGGGGGGCTCGGTTGTGGGGATCAACTCGTTGCTGTACGGGGTGCAGGCGTGTGCGGCGATGCTCGAACAGTTCGGCCGGTTCTTCGATCAAGACCTGTTGCCGTTGCCCCAGGGCTTGTTCGAGTCGCCATTGGCCGAAGGCCTGGAGCGTTATGCCGAGGTGAATCAGGGCAGTGGTGACAAAGTGATTCTATTGCCATAACCGCGATCAATGTGGGAGCGAACTTGCTCCGGGCGGCGTTCCGACGATGGCGGAGTATCAGCCGGCATGGATGTCGGCTGTGAAGGCCTCTTCGCGAGCAAGCCCGCTCCCACAAGGTCCATGGCCGCGCAACGCCTTGCGCATGCCTCGCTCTGCTAGAATCGGCCCATTGACCCAATGAGGTACCCCTATGAGCGAGCCGATTCGCCTGACTCAATACAGCCACGGCGCTGGATGCGGTTGCAAGATTTCCCCCCAGGTGCTGGAAGTGATCCTGGCCGGCAGTGGGACGCAGAACCTCGACCCGAAACTTTGGGTCGGCAATGCCTCGCGCGATGATGCGGCGGTGTATGCAATCGATGATGAACGCGGCGTGGTCTCGACCACCGACTTTTTCATGCCGATCGTCGACGATCCCTTCGATTTCGGTCGAATTGCCGCCACCAATGCCATCAGCGACATCTATGCGATGGGCGGCGATCCGTTGATGGCGATTGCGATTCTGGGCTGGCCGGTGAACGTGCTGGCCCCGGAAGTTGCCCGGGAAGTGATACGCGGCGGTCGTTCGGTGTGTGACGCGGCGGGTATCCCGTTGGCAGGTGGGCACTCCATCGACGCGCCAGAACCGATCTTTGGCCTGGCCGTCACCGGTCTGGTGGAAAAGCGCCACATGAAGCGCAACGACACCGCCACGGCCGGTTGCCTGCTTTACCTCACCAAGCCCCTGGGGATCGGCATCCTTACCACGGCCGAGAAAAAGGGCAAATTGCGCAACGCCGACATCGGCCTGGCCCGGGACTGGATGTGCACCCTGAACAAACCCGGCAGCCGTTTCGGCAAGCTCGACGGTGTGACCGCGATGACTGACGTCACCGGTTTCGGCCTGCTCGGGCACCTGGTGGAAATGGCCGACGGCAGCCAGCTCACGGCGCGCATTGAATATGACCGCGTACCGCGCCTGCCGGGGGTGGAGTATTACCTGGAACAAGGCTGCGTACCGGGCGGGACTCTGCGCAATTTCGACAGCTACGCCAGCAAGCTCGGACGCCTTCAGGAGCTGCACAAACGTGTGCTTTGCGACCCGCAGACCAGCGGTGGCCTGCTGATTGCCGTGACGCCTCAAGGCAACGAGCAATTCCTCTCGGTGGCCGCCGAACTGGGCCTGAGCCTGGAACCGATCGGTGAACTGGTCGAGCGACAGAGCAACGCAGTCGAGGTGTTTTGATGTTCGTCGACTGCACTGATTACCGCGACATCTTCCTCAACGACCGTCCCATGATGGACGCCCGCGCGCCGGTCGAATTCAACAAAGGCGCGTTTCCCGGCGTGATCAACCTGCCGTTGATGAATGACCATGAACGCCAGCGGGTCGGCACCTGCTACAAGCAGCACGGCCAGCAAGCGGCCATCGTGCTGGGGCATCAACTGGTGTCGGGCGCGGTCAAGGCCGAACGCATCCAGGCCTGGGCCGATTTTGCCCGGGCGCATCCGGATGGCCTGTTGTATTGCTTTCGCGGCGGCCTGCGCTCGCAGATTGTCCAGCAATGGCTCAAGGACGAGGCGGGCATCGACTATCCACGGGTGGGCGGTGGCTACAAGGCCATGCGCACCTTCCTGCTGGACACCCTCGATCAAGCCGTGACCCAGTGCAATTTCGTCTTGCTGGGCGGGATGACCGGCACCGGCAAAACCGAGGTGCTCACGCAACTCGACAATGCCGTGGACCTTGAAGGTCATGCCAATCATCGCGGCTCCAGTTTCGGCAAGCGCGCCACGGGCCAACCCTCGAATATCGACTTCGAAAACCGCTTGGCCGTAGACGTACTGAAAAAACGCGCCCGGGGCATCGAGCAATTCGTATTGGAAGACGAAAGCCGTGCGGTGGGCAGTTGTGCCTTGCCGTTACCGCTTTACCAGGGCATGCAGCAGTTTCCGATGGTGTGGCTTGAAGACAGCCTGGAAGGGCGGGTCGAGCGGATCCTGCGCGATTACGTGGTGGATCTGTGTGCCGAATTCATCGACGTGCATGGCGAGGAGGGCTTTGCGCTGTTTTCCGAACGCTTGCTGGCAAGCCTGAACAATGTGCAGAAGCGCCTGGGTGGCGAACGTCATCGGCGCATGCTGGTTTTGATGGAGGATGCATTGGCCGAGCAGGCCCGCAGTGGCGCGGTGGATCTGCACCGGGGCTGGATCGAAGGCCTGCTGTGCGAGTATTACGATCCGATGTATGCGTTTCAGCGGGAGAAGAAAGACGCGCGGATCGAGTTTTCCGGGGAGCGGGGGGCGGTTCTCGAGTATCTGCGTGAGCGAGTGAAGCAGAAGGCTTGAGGGTGCTTTTGCCGGCCCTTTCGCGAGCAAGCCCGCTCCCACATTGGATCTGCGTCGTACACAAAATCTGTGTTCACTGAAGATCTGCTGTGGGAGCGGGCTTGCTCGCGAAGGCGCCCGCTCAGACAACGCATGCCTCAGGTCGGGCAGGTTTCGGCACCATTATCCAGGCCTTGCTTGTACACATGGCTCTGCAAGCTGGCCTTGCCGTTGTGCCAGGTCAGGGTGAGTACATACAGCGAGTCGTAGTCGCTGGACTCCCAGTCATCCGTGATGGTCATTTTCTTGCCGGTGGCGTCGCCGGCAACCTTGTTGATCAGCTCCGGCAGATAGCCGTGGGACCAGGCCGTGTAGATGACCGCATTGTGGTACTTGTCGTGGAGCAGTTCATCGGCCAGGTCACTGGTGTCATTGGCGGAAAAGTTGATGTTCACCGGCAGGCCAAGCTTGATGGCGCTAGGGCTGATGGTCATCAGTGGGCGGATGTAGCTGTAGGAATTGTCGAGCTCGCCTTCCTCGACGTTCCGCGTCGGGTTCGCCGCAAACACATAGTTGGCCTTGCCGAACTTGTCCGGCAGCAGCGTGGCCAGGTCGATGGCGCGGTTCAGTCCCTGGCAATTGAGCTGGCCCAGGCCTCCGGCGGGTTTTTCCCCGTGACGCAGGAAGACCAGCGTCTGGGTGCCATCCATTGGTTGGGCGCGACTCAGGCCGGACTCCAGCGTCAGGCACACCGCGCTAACCACCAATAAGGCGGGCAACAAAAGGTAAGCGCGATGTTTGAAGCGTTTGGCAAAATTGAACAGATTCATGTGTAAAGGGTCTTCAGCGCAATTCGGTTAAGGCTGACAAACCTCTACACCACGATTGTCCTGCGTCGGGTGTTTTCCATGTCATTGAAGCCGGTCCGTCATCAAAGGGGTGGTTCTCAGAGTCCCCTGAGCCCGTTTGGTTCGATTCCGGCCGAGTGGGCGGCAATGTACCGGTAACCTTCACGGGTTTGCAGCGAAGGTTATCGACAGGATGTTGCACAATTGTGGACACGCTACACCGGAGGGCGTTGAAACAGTCGTGATTTCTTTTGATCTCGCCTATCAGCGAGATCGATGGCTTCAAGGGATCGCTGAGCCGATATCTACATTATGATCGTCACTCTCAATGTCTTCGTGGATCGTGCCCATGACCGATTTGTCCGCATTCCCCATCACCCGCAAATGGCCTGCCCAGTATCCGGAGTGGATTCAGCTGTACTCCTTGCCGACCCCCAACGGCGTCAAGGTCTCGATCATGCTCGAAGAGATCGGCCTGCCGTATGAACCTCACCGGGTAGGCTTCGACACCAACGACCAGATGTCCCCGGAATTTCTTTCCCTGAATCCCAACAACAAGATTCCGGCGATCCTCGACCCCCACGGACCGGACGACCGGCCGCTGGCGCTGTTTGAGTCGGGCGCGATTCTGATCTACCTGGCCGACAAGAGCGGGCAACTGCTGGCCCAGGAGTCGGCACCGCGCTACGAAACGATTCAGTGGCTGATGTTCCAGATGGGCGGTATTGGTCCGATGTTCGGCCAGCTCGGGTTTTTCAACAAATTCGCCGGTAAGGACTATGAAGACAAGCGTCCCCGTGACCGCTACGTCGAGGAAAGCAGGCGCCTGCTCAAGGTGCTGGACGGTCGTCTGCAAGGGCGCGACTGGATCATGGGCGAGCGCTACACCATCGCGGACATCGCCATTTTCCCGTGGGTGCGCAACCTGATCGGCTTCTATGAAGCGGGCGATCTGGTGGGCATCCAGAACTTCCCTAACGTCACGCGGGTGCTGGAACGCTTCCTGGCGCGACCGGCGGTGGTGCGCGGGTTGCAGATTCCAGGCCCCGTCTCCAGCTGATCCACCGCATTACCTGTGGGAGCGAGCTTGCTCGCGAAAAACGTAAGGGCAACGCGAACATTCAGACAATGCGCGTTATCGTTTACGACCATCGTCGGAGCGCCGCCCGGAGCAAGCTCGCTCCTACATCTCGTCCTCTGAAATTCAGGAAAACCCATGTCCAGTCAGTTCCCCGAAGCACGCCCACGCCGTCTGCGCCGCAATGCGAGCCTGCGCAGCCTGTTCCAGGAGACCGAGTTCAGCCTGAACGACCTGGTACTACCGATTTTCGTCGAAGAAGAAATCGACGACTTCGTGCCGATCAACAGCATGCCCGGCGTGATGCGCATTCCCGAGTCGAAGCTGGCCGGCGAGATCGAGCGCTACGCCCGTGCCGGGATCAAGTCAGTGATGACCTTCGGCGTCTCCCACCACCTGGACAGCAGCGGCAGCGACACCTGGCGCGAGGACGGCCTGGTTTCGCGCATGTCGCGCATCGCCAAGGACGCGGTGCCGGAAATGATCGTAATGTCCGACACCTGCTTTTGCGAGTACACCGACCATGGCCATTGCGGCGTACTGCACAACCATGAAGTCGACAACGACCAGACCCTGATCAACCTCGGCAGGCAAGCCGTCGCGGCGGCGCGGGCCGGTGCCGACGTGATCGCACCCTCGGCGGCCATGGACGGGCAAGTCCAGGCGATTCGCCGGGCGCTCGATGACGCCGGGTTTACCCAGACGGCGATCATGGCCTATTCGACCAAATTCGCTTCGGCGCTCTATGGCCCGTTCCGCGAGGCCGGCGGCAGCGCGCTCAAGGGCGACCGTAAAAGCTACCAGATGAACCCGATGAACCGCCGCGAAGCGATACGCGAATCGTTGCTCGACGAACAGGAAGGCGCCGATGCGCTGATGGTCAAACCGGCCGGTGCATACCTGGACATCATCCGCGACATCCGTGAAGCCTCACGCCTGCCGCTGTCGGCCTATCAGGTGAGCGGTGAGTACGCGATGATCAAGTTTGCCGCCCAGGCCGGGGCCATCGATGAAGACCGTGTGGTGCGCGAGAGCCTGGGGGCGATCAAACGCGCCGGGGCAGACCTGATCTTTACGTACTTTGCGATGGACCTGGCGCTGGCGGGGATCTAAGGACCACCGCATACCCCCTGTGGGAGCCGGCTTGCTCGCGAATGCGGAGTGTCAGTGACAGATGTATTGACTGACACACTGCATTCGCGAGCAAGCCCGCTCCCACATTTTGATCGGTGTTGCATCAAGGCGCGCCGAAAAACGGCCGGATCCCGTGATCACGGAAATACCGTTCGATCACTTTCGGGTCCGCACAAGTTTCGGCAATCGCCACATAGGTATCGGGCCGCAACAGATAAAAGCCGTTGCGCCCCAGGCCCGCGGTTTCGAACGCCGGTCGCCAGTCGAACACATGCAGTGGCAAATGGTGCTCGTGGCACCAGGCGATCATCTCGTCGCTGGTGTCGCCATAGACATGTACCTGCCAGGTCAGGCACTTGAGCGACTCAAAATTATCCCCCTCACCGTCATGGGCCCAGGGCAGGCGATCGCCACCATGCACGTGCCCGGCAACGCCCGTGCTCAGCGGCATTCCACGATAATTGAGGGTGATCTGCGACACCGTGCGAAACATGAATTCGCGAGAGGTTTCGAACGAGGTTATTTTCGGTATCAAGAACGGGGCCAGGCGTGTACGCAGCAAGTCGGCAATTCGCCCATCGGCAGTGACGAAGTTAAATACCCGGTCGGTGGTGGCCACCAGTTTGCGTGCAAACGCGATGCGCTCGGTTTCATAGGTGTCGAGCAGTCCGGCCTCTGCGCCGCCGCTCAACACGGCCGCCAGTTTCCAGGCCAGGTTGATGGCATCGCCAATCCCGGTGTTCATGCCCTGGCCGCCCGCCGGGCTGTGCACGTGGGCGGCATCCCCCAGTAGAAACGCCCGGTCTTTGCGGAAGTGATCCGCCACCCGGTGATGTACGCGATAGGTCGAAAACCAGTTCAGTTGCTCGACCTTCACCTTCATGTGCTCGATGGCCCTGCTGCTGACGTCCTCGAAGCGCAGGGTCTCGGCGTGTTCGGCGCGTTCGTCGCGTACCGTGCCGATCAAGCGCGCGCGACCACTGCCGGCCAGCGGGAACACGGCGAGGAAGTCTGCCTCGTCGAGGTCCACATGCAGTTCGCCGTTGAATGTCGGGCCGCTGCCCTGTACGTCGGCGACGTAGAAAATCTGCTGGTAAGTCCCGCCGGGAAACCCGGTATCCAGGGTTTTGCGCACAATCGACCGGGCACCATCGCATCCAGCCAGGTAACAAGCCTGGCAGATTTCCTGCTGACCGTCGGGCAGGTGCAGCGTAGCTGTTATGCCGTCTGCGGTTTGCTCGAAGCCCGCCAGTTCGGTGTTACGTTCCACTGTGATACCGAAAGCGTTCAGGCGCTCGATCAGCAGCCGTTCGTGTTCATCCTGGGGAAAAATCTCGAGAAACGAGTAGGGCGTCAGGCCTTCACCGATCTGAGACAGGGGCAGGCGCGCCACGGGCTCACCCTTTACCCAGAAGTTGCCGGCCGTTACTTGATGTCCGTTTTGCACCACGGCGTCGTCCAGTCCGAGCTGGCGATACAACTCCAGCGTCCGTGCCTGGACGGCCAGCGCCCGGGACGTGGTGCCGGGGGCGGAGGTTTTGTCGACGATCCGCACGCGCACGCCGAGTTTGCTCAGCCACAACGCCAAGACCAGCCCGGTGGGGCCGGCGCCGATGATCAACACGTCGCTGCGGTGCATGAACCTGTCCTCCTCGCGGTGTGAATCAAGTATGGTCCAGTCGGGGAGGGCGGCAACCGTCGGACTGTCACGGACGTAGCCGCTGACCTGCCATTGGTCGTATGGTTGGCCCGGACCAACGGATTAGATGGAACGACATGCAAATCAGATTGATCACAAGCGTCGCCGTGTTGCTGGTATTGACCGGTTGCGGCAGCCAACGGACCCAGGAACCGGTGGCGCGCAGCCCGGCCGAAGTGAAGGCCGAGATTGTGCGTTTGCTGCCGGCCAAGGCTGCCGATCGCCAGGGTTGGGCCACGGATATCCAGGTGGCGTTTACCGCGCAAGACATCTCGCCGACCACGCAAAACCTGTGCTCGGTGCTGGCGGTGACTGAACAGGAGTCGACCTTTCAGGTCGATCCGAGCGTACCGGGCCTGGGCAAGATCGCCCGCGACGAGATCGATCGCCGTGCCGCCAAGGCACATATTCCCGGGCTGTTGGTGAGCGGTGCGTTAATGCTCGATTCGCCCAACGGCAAAAGCTACAGCAGCCGCCTGAATGCCGCGCGCAGTGAAAAGGAACTGAGCGCTGTTTTCGATGACTTCATCGGCATGGTGCCGATGGGCAAGACCCTGTTCGGCGGCTTCAACCCGGTGCATACCGGCGGGCCGATGCAGGTCAGCATTGATTTTGCCGAGCAGCAGGCCAAGGGCTATCCGTACCCGGTGAAGGGCTCGATTCGTCATGAAGTGTTCACCCGGCGCGGCGGCATGTATTTCGGCATTGCGCATCTGCTCGGGTATCCAGTGAGCTACCCACAGCCGTTGTACCGCTTTGCGGACTTCAACGCGGGTTGGTACGCCAGCCGTAACGCCGCGTTCCAGAACGCGGTGAGCCGGGCTTCCGGTATCTCGTTGGCGCTGGATGGCGACCTGGTGCGCCACGGTTCGATCATGCCCGGCACCACGGAACTGGCCGTGCGTACCCTCGGCAAGCAACTGGACATGCGCAATCCGACGATCCGGGAACAACTGGAAGAGGGGAACACCCTGGCGTTCGAAGACAGCAAACTCTATCGGCGGGTTTTCGAACTGGCCGAACGGGCCGAGGGCCGGCCGTTACCCCGTCAAGTGTTACCCGGGATCGTGCTGCAAAGCCCGAAAATCACCCGCAAACTCACCACCGCGTGGTTCGCCAAGCGAGTCGATGAACGCTACCAGCGCTGCATGGCGCGGGCAGGGCAGTAATCGCGGCGCAAAAAAAGCATAAAAAACCCGGCGGGTGAGGCCGGGTTTTCATTGAGTCCTGCGGTCAGGCACTGCATTCAGACAGCGCGGCTTTCGATCAAACGATCCGAACCACCTTCGGCGACGCGGTTTTGCAGGAGCTTGTCGGAACCGCCTTCAGCGACACGGTTTTGCAGCAGTTTGTCGGAACCGCCTTCAGCGACACGGTTTTGCAGCAGTTTGTCGGAACCGCCTTCAGCGACGCGGTTTTGCAGGAGCTTGTCGGAACCACCTTCGGCGACGCGGTTTTCGATCAGGCGATCCGAGCCACCCTCGGCCACACGGCTTTCAATCAGACGATCCGAGCCGCCTTCAGCGACTACAGGTTGAGCAGAGTTTGCGGCGAAAGCGTTAACTGCGAAAACCGAGAAAGCGATGCTGAGGAGGGTTTGGCGTTTCATGATGGTGTGCTCCGGGGTGCTTATGGGTTGGTATGGAGCAGATGTTACGCCGGGGATTTTTTAAGAGAACTTCATTGAGATGATGGTGAACATCGACGGCAATGATAGGACCGACACCAAACCCCAAGTGAACGTGATGGTGCGATCGTCGGATGGTCGTGGTGTGGCGGGTGGTGGCTTCTACACTGGTTAGCTGGCGCGATCCTCAGCCGCGACGCTTGATGCGGCACTGCAGAGGTTACGGTATGCAAGGAGACGTTTATGTACCAGCTCTACGGCCATCAGAACTCCGGGGCGGCGGCCATCGAAGCCGCCCTTGAGCTCTGTGATGTTCCTTATCGCTTCATCGATGTCGAGACGTCCGCGGAGGCGGCCCAGGCGCTGGAGAAGCTCAACCCGCTCAAACAGATTCCGACCTTGCAGCTACCCGATGGCGCTGTCCTGACCGAGAGCGCGGCGATCCTGATCCACCTCGGGCTCACCTTTCCCGCATCGGGATTGTTGCCGCAGGATCCGGCCGAGCGGGACCAGGCCATTCGCGGCATGGCGTACATCGTCAGCAATTGCTATGCAGCCATCGGCATCATCGATTACCCCGAACGCTGGCTGGCCGAGGCGGATGAGTTGTCCAGGCAGAACCTCATGGAGGGCGCCCGCCGGCGCCTGCACTGGAGTTGGGAGGTGTTTGCCGATCAGTTTTCGGGTGAGTTGTACCTGGGCAGCGAAAAACCAGGGGGCCTGGATGTGCTGGCGGCGGTGATCTCGCGATGGGCGGGCAGCCGGGAACATTTGCGCAACGCCCGGCCGGGGTTTTTCGCCTGGCTGGAACGCATCGACCGCCACCCGGCACTGGCACCGGTGTTCGCCCGGCATTGGCCGGCCTGAACACTGAAAAACCAATGTGGGAGCGGGCTTGCTCGCGAAGGCGGTGGGTCAGTCAACATTGATGCTGCCTGACACTACGCCTT
>NZ_JAHBDG010000035.1:0-55242 GCF_019956305.1 Pseudomonas sp. BF-B-30
GTGTCATGCAACATTGATGTCGACTGACACGACGCCTTCGCGAGCAAGCCCGCTCCCACAGGTAAGTCTTCATTTCAGATGACGATAGCTCGGGATTGCCGAACCGAGCACCACTGCCCCCGCCGCAATCGCCAGCCAGAACCCGCTGCGCGCGCCGAAGGCGTCCACCAGCCAGCCGGAGCCGGCGGCGCCGATCGCCACGCCGATGCTCAGGCCGGTGACCAGCCAGGTCAGGCCTTCGGTGAGTTTGGCCGGCGGTACGATCTGCTCCACCAGGGCCATGGCGACAATCAGCGTCGGCGCGAAAAACAGGCCGGCGACAAACACCGCCAATGACAAACCGAAAATGTTCGTCGCCAGCAGCAACGGCAAGGTGGTGACCGCCGTCGCCACCCCGCCGTACAGGAACAGGCGCGCCAGCGGCACTTTCGAGCGCAGTGCGCCGAACGCCAACCCGGCCAGGCACGAGCCGATGGCGTACACCGACAGCACGATGCTCGCCGCCGCCGGTTGGCCCTGATGCTGGGCGAAGGCGACGCTAACCACGTCCACCACGCCGACAATGGTGCCCATGGCGACCATCAACAGCATCAGCAACTGAATGTCGCGGCAACGGATGATCGAGCCCTGGTGATGCTCTTCATGGGGATGCACCGGCGGCTCCGTGCTGCGTTGCAGGACGAATGCGGTGACGCCGATGGCCAGCGCCAGCAAGGCCGCCAGCGGACCGGCCTCGGGGAATGCCACCACGCACAACCCCACCGACAGTGGTGGCCCGACAATGAAGCAGACTTCGTCCAGCACCGACTCCAGGGCGTAGGCGGTTTGCAACTCGGGGCGGCCGCGATACACCTCAGTCCAGCGCGCCCGCACCATCGCCGACATGCTCGGCATGCAACCGGCCAGCGCGGCGAAGAAAAACAGCGTCCAGTGCGGCGCCTGCAACCGCGTGCACAACAACAGCAGCAACAGTGCCCCACCGCCCAGCAACGCCGATACCGGTAGAATCCGCCCCTGGCCAAATCGATCCACCAGCCGCGATACCTGCGGCGCACAAAACGCCGTGGCCAGGGCGAACGTCGCCGCCACCGCGCCGGCCATTGCGTAGCCACCCTGCAACTGCGAGAGCATGGTGATCAGGCCGATGCCGGTCATGGAAATCGGCATGCGCGCGATCATTCCGGCCAGCACGAATGCGCGGCTGCCGGGGGCTTTGAATAACTCTCGATAGGGGTTTGCCATGGGACGGGTCTCATCAGGGGACTGCACGTTGCCATAACGGCTGATTGCGGGGGAAGCGTGGAATTGTTGGTTGAATGTGAAGACCCCATCGCGAGCAAGCTCGCTCCCACAATGGCCGGCGTACACCAATCAACTGTGGGAGCGAGCTTGCTCGCGATGGGGCCAGAACAGACAACTCACCTCCCTTCGCCAAATGAACTCTCACCGACCCCGACCAGTCAGTTGAATAGGCCCCAGGTTCCCGGAGTTTCGCGACAATGGCTGATCACCCCGAACGCCAAAGCCCCATCGACGCCCACGGCATCATCGGCGATATGCGCAGCGCGGCGCTGGTCAATGACAAGGGCAGCGTGGACTTTTTCTGCTGGCCGGAATTCGACAGTCCGTCGATCTTCTGCTCGCTGCTGGACACCCCCGAGGCGGGGATTTTCCAGTTGTCGCCGGATTTGCCCGACGCCCGTCGCGAACAAATCTACCTGCCCGACACCAATGTGCTACTGACCCGCTGGCTCAGCGATCGCGCCGTGGTCGAGGTCACCGACCTGCTGCCGGTCGGTGACACCGAGGATGACCTGCCGCTGCTGATGCGGCGGATCCGTGTGGTCAGCGGCCGCGCCACCTTCCAGATGCGCTGCGCCGTGCGTCATGACTACGCTCGCGCCAAAACCCGCGCACGCATGGATGAAAAAGACGTCACCTTCGACGCGGTCGATCAGCCGTCCCTGCGCCTGTCTTCGGATCAGGTTTTGCATATCGACGGCAATGCGGCGGTGGCCGAATTCACCCTCGAACAAGACCAGACCAGTCAATTCCTGCTCGGTGCCCTCGACGATCCGCGCTTAAAGGAAGGCGCTGCGCAACTGTGCCTGGAGCGCACCCTGAAATTCTGGCGCGACTGGATCGGCCAGTCCAACTACCGCGGCCGCTGGCGCGAAATGGTCAACCGCTCGGCCCTGGCGATGAAGCTGCTGACCTCGCGCAAGCACGGCGCCATTCTCGCCGCCGCCACCTTCGGCCTGCCGGAAAGCCCTGGTGGCTCGCGCAACTGGGACTATCGCTTCACCTGGATCCGCGACGCCTCGTTCACCGTCTATGCGTTCATGCGCCTGGGCTTCGTCGAAGAAGCCAACGCCTACATGCGCTGGTTGCGGGGGCGGGTCAGCGATTGTCAGGGCAAGCCGATGAAACTCAACATCCTGTATGCCATCGACGGTCGCCAGGAATTACCGGAGATCGAGCTGACGCACCTGTCCGGCCATGGTGGCGCACAACCGGTGCGCATCGGCAATCAGGCCTATGAACAGGTCCAGCTCGATATCTTCGGCGAGCTGATGGACGCGATTTACCTGGTCAACAAATACGGCGAAGCCATCTCCCATGAAGGCTGGAAACACACGGTGGAGGTGGTCGATCAGGTCTGTAAAACCTGGGAGCAGAAAGATGTCGGCATCTGGGAAATGCGCGGCGAGCAATACCATTTCCTGCATTCACGGCTGATGTGCTGGGTCGCCCTGGACCGCGCCATCCGCCTCGCTTCAAAGCGCTCGCTACCGGCACCTTTCGCGCGCTGGGACCAGACCCGCCAGGCGATCTACGCCGACATCTGGGAGAACTTCTGGTGCGAGGAACGCGGGCACTTCGTCCAGCACATCGGCGGCACCGGCCTGGACGGTTCGATGCTGCTGATGCCGCTGGTGCGTTTCGTCAGCGCCCGCGACCCGCGCTGGCTGGCGACCCTGCAAGCCATCGAAAGAAGCCTGGTACGCGACGGCATGATCTACCGCTACCGCAACGACGACAGCAAGATCGACGGTCTGCCTGGCAGCGAAGGCGCCTTTGCCGCGTGCTCGTTCTGGTACGTCGAATGCCTGGCCCGCGCCGGCCAGCTCGACAAGGCCCACCTGGAGTTCGAACAGTTGCTCAGGTACGCCAACCCGCTGGGGTTGTATGCCGAAGAGTTCGATAGCCATGGGCGGCACATGGGCAACACGCCGCAGGCATTGACGCATCTGGCGTTGATCAGTGCGGCTTGCTTTCTGGATCGGAGGCTGAGTGGGGAGAAGAGGTTTTGGCAGCCGTGAATACGGGTTAAACAATGTTCGAACTCAGGCAAAAGGTGGCTCAAGACCCCAGTGGATCTGCGCCGGCACTGACCGAAAACCGCTCCCGATATGCCTGCGGCGTCACGCCCATGGCCCGCAGGAAACTGCGGCGCAGGGTTTCTTCGCTGCCGAAGCCGCATTGCACCGCTACTCGTTTGATCGGCACGCCGGTATCGCTGAGCAAACGCCGCGCGGTTTCGACGCGGATCAGTTCGATGGCCCGGGCCGGGGTCTGGCCGGTGTCGGCGCGGTAGTGGCGCACGAAGCTGCGTTCGCTCATGCCGGCTTGCAAGGCCAGAGTCGGGATGCCCAGGTCGTGGGCCAGGTTTTCGCTGATCCAGGCGTGAAGTTCGTCGAAACGGTTGCCTTCCTGTTGCAGTGACAGGGTCACGCTGAATTGCGACTGGCCACCCGGACGTTTGAGAAACACCACCAGTTGCCTCGCGACTTCGAGGGCCATGGTGCGCCCCAGGTCTTCTTCGACCATGGCCAACGCCAGGTCGATGCCGGCGGTCACCCCGGCCGAGGTCCAGACCGGGCCGTCGTTGATGAAGATCGGGTTGGGCTCGACGTGCAGTTGCGGATGCTGCTGCGCCAGTTGCTCGCAACGGGTCCAGTGGGTGACCACGCGCCGGCCGTCGAGCCAGCCGCTGGCCGCCAGCAGGAACGCACCGGTGCATACCGAGGAAACCCGCCGGCAGCCACGGGCATGTTCGCGCACCCAGGCGACCAACGGCGCATCTTGCGCCGCTGCGTAAACACCCCAGCCACCGGCGATGATCAGGGTATCAGTGCCCTCATCCGGCAACGGTTCGGCCAACAGCGCCAACCCCGCCGACGACATCACCGCCCCGCCGCCACTGGCAATCACGGTCGGTGCGTAGGGTGGCGGCAGGCCTTGCTGACGGGCTATGTCGTTGGCCGAAGCGAAAACCTGCAACGGCCCGGTGACGTCGAGTATTTGCACGTTGGCGAAAGCGAGTACATGGATGGTTTTCGACATTTGGCGTAATTCGTGGGGATATTGGCGTATGCGCCAAAGCCTACGAGCCTAGAGTCAAACCGTCCACCCACTTCACGAGAAAAAACACCATGACGTTGCAGATCGGTTTTCTGTTGTTTCCACAGGTTCAGCAACTGGACCTGACCGGCCCTTACGACGTACTGGCCTCGCTGCCGGATGTGAAAGTGCATCTGATCTGGAAAGACCTGATGCCGGTCACCGCCAGCACCGGCCTGCTGTTGAAACCGACCACCACCTTCGATGATTGCCCGGCACTGGACGTGATCTGCGTGCCCGGTGGCAGTGGCGTCGGTCCCTTGATGGAAGATGACCAGACTCTGGACTTTCTCAAGGCCCAGGCCGCCAACGCGCGGTACATCACGTCGGTGTGCACCGGCTCGCTGGTGCTGGGTGCGGCGGGATTGCTCAAGGGCAAACGTGCCACCACTCACTGGGCCTATCACGAACTACTCAAGCCGCTGGGCGCAATCGCAGTGCAAGACCGGGTGGTTCGTGACGGTAATCTGTTGACCGGTGGCGGCATCACCGCCGGTATCGACTTCGCCCTGACCCTGGCCGCCGAGCTGTTCGACCAGGCCACCGCCGAGTTGGTGCAACTGCAACTGGAATACGCCCCGGCCCCGCCGTTTACCGCGGGCAGCCCCGAGACGGCCCCGGCCAGCGTGTTGGGTGAGGCTCGCCGGCGGGCTGCCGGCTCGTTGAAACTGCGGGCGCAGATCACCGAACGCGCGGCGGCGAAACTCGATCGACAGTGAAAAAAATGGCGGCGGGAACCCGGTTCCTGCCGCCACGACTTTTCATGCGCGCAAAAAAAACCCGCCGAAGCGGGTTTTTCCAAGACCATGACGACTCCTTGTCGTAGCGTTCCTTGCATATGGTCGATCATCCATGATCCTGAGCACATCCTGTGCTTCAGTGGGTGAGGCCAGATTACGCTTAGGATCCAATTTGTAACAGGCGATATCGCTACCATCGCGTGTAAGACATTCGCTATAAACCACCGTCCGAAAACCCTTGGACGCCTCAGGTTTCGAGCCGACTTCAGCCACTCTGTTGCTCGTGGGCTTTGGCATTGTCGATCAAAAACTGCTCGATATTGTTCATTTGCTCTTCCCAGCCACGACTGTCCATGCGGAAAGCCCTTTCGCGACGGGACTGGGGAATGTGATCGAAACCGGACTCGGAGACCTTGAGCAACGTGCCGTTGTCCATGTCTTCGAGCTCGAATTTCACCAGGGTGGTGGGTTCCTGGGAGTAATCGACTTCAGGGTTCACGGCATACGGGTGCCAGCGAAACGAAAGCAGCCGCTCCGGCTCGACCCGCTCTACCAGTACATTCCAACGCAAATGTTCATAACCGGGATAGGTAACCTGCCCCTGGGTCCATTCGCCTGCCACAAAACGCTTGCCTTCGAGCGCCACGCCAAACCACTGTCCGAACACTTCGGCATTGGCCAGCACACGCCAGACCTGTGAACGCTTGGCCTTGAGCAGGACTTTCCTTTCAATGCGATCAGATGCTGGGTTCATAAGTCACCTCCTGTACTTGAACAGTAGGTCAGTAAGACCACAAGACCAACTCTAAAGTTGTACCAATCGGGATAAGCAATCAACCATACCTGAGATATTCGGTTGCATTTGCTTGGATAAGTTCTGGGCAATCGCAAAGTCAGCGGGTCGAAACTGCTAACGTTCGCCCTCGAAACAGCATCGAAAAGGATAGCGACATGAAAAATCTGCGCGGCAGTTGCCTGTGCCCCTCAGCGCTACACTGCACCTCTCTTTCGGTCACAGCGAGCACTCCAGCATGAACCCACGCTTACTCTTGGCGCTGACACCCCTGTTGTTCACCTCCATGGCGTTCGCCGTGGACTGCGACAACGCCAGCGATCAGGCGACGATGAACCAGTGCGCGGCGCAGCAGAACGCGGCCGCCGACAAGGAATTGAATGCGCTGTACCAGCAAATCACTTCGCGGCTCAAGAGCAACCCGGACAGCAAGAAGCAGTTGGTGGGTGCGCAGCGGGCGTGGGTTGCGTTCCGCGATGCCGAGTGCAAGTTTTCGGCATCCGGGGTGGAAGGCGGGAGTGTGTATCCGCTGATATACAGCAACTGCACCACGGAACTGACCAAGGCACGGGTTCAGACGTTCAAGAACTACCTGAAGTGCCAGGAGGGGGATATGAGTTGCCCGGTGCCGGGGGTTTGATTTTTGCTGTGTTTTTGAGGGCCTCTTCGCGAGCAAGCCCGCTCCCACAGGGGATTAGGGTGTACTCGCAATGCCGGCGTCACCACAAAAACTGTGGGAGCGAGCTTGCTCGCGATGAGGTAGGCACATTCAACATTGATGTTGCCTGACATGCCGCCATCGCGAGCAAGCCCGCTCCCACAGGGTTCAGTGGTGTTCACGCGATAGTGATCACACTGCGAATCCACTGTGGGAGCGGGCTTGCCCGCGAAGGCGTCAGTTCAGGCGCCGCAATTACCGGACAAAAATCTGCGCCGTGGTAATCGCCATGTCTCCGCCCGGCAACTTGATGCTGCCCGTCTGTTTCAGGCTGTCGGCATCAAAGATCGCCACGTCGTTGAACGTCCCCGCCAGGTAGATCTTGCTGCCGTCCTTGTTGAAGGAAATGCAGTAGTACGAGTGATCGAGCGCGGCGGACTGGAGCATTTTCTTCTGCTTGATGTCGTACTTGGCCAGGCGGTTGAGTACGCCAAACATCAGGTTCGGGTCCTTGGGCGAACGCATGCCGCTGAAGTAGATTTCAGTCAGAGGCCCGAAGTCGGTGGTTTCGGTCTTGCCGGTCTTCAGGTCGACGCTGAACAGGCCGTACAGGTATTCGGCGGTGGCCGGGTCCTGTTTCTTGTCCTTGAATTTCGCCGCGGTGTAGAGCAGCGAGAAGTCATGCCGGTAGGTCTGCTGGTTCCACACGTAGAGCACGTCGGGCGCGCTGTAGTTCGGGCGTTTCCAGTGACGGCTAGGGATCAGTACGTCGAACTTGCCGGTTTGCACATTGACCTTGTAGACATCGGCCCCGGCCACGTACAGCGTGCCGTCGTCACCGCTCTGCATGATGGTCAGCTGGCGCGGCGCCGGGAAACTGCGCACCGGCCTGGCGTCCATGCCGGCGTCAGTCTTGTACACGTCGAGCCGAGGCTGCTGCACTTCGTAGCGATCGTTCATCATCAGCGTCGGGTTGGCGACGGTGTACAGCTCCTTGCCGTCGTGGCTGACCGTGAAGGCGAACATGGACCTGGCCTTCTCACCCGGCTTCTGGGTGATGCCGGCGTGGAACACCTGCTTGCAGTTGTCCAGTTCGACACCGTAGACATCCGCATAGTGATTGTTCAGCACGTAGGCGGTCTTGCGGTCCGGCGACAACTGCACGGAGCCGGGACCGAAGGCATCGGGCATCTTGCAGGTCTTGAACAGCGTATCGGTGGCCAGGTCGATCACGTGCAGGTTGTTCGGGTAGTTGGTGGTCACCATGTATTCGTGACCGACTTGCAGCGCGGTATTTTCATCGGCCAGAACACTGACAGAACAGCTGCTCAGGACGGCGAACGCGGCCAGGCCGCAGGCTTTGATGTTACGCATGCTGGAATCCTTCTTCTGTGATCACTTGTCTTTGGGGAAGACAGTGCCGAGGTTGCGCCAGTTGTCGTTGGACGCCTGGGCATCCTTGTTCCAGTCCGGGTAGGTGCTCATCATGTCGGGCACCTGGGCCGGCCACCAGCAAGGGTCGGAGCACCCGTAGAGATCGGCCTCCATTGGCTGGCACAGCGACGACACACCGCCAAACGCATCGATTTCCCAGCCCGGGTCGGTGGTCGAGGCACAGCCCGCCACGGAACTCATGGCCACCACTTCTTCTATGCGGTTTTCATCCGCGGCCTGATCCAGCTTCAACGCTTTGTTATTGATTGCCTTGAGATGTTTCATATCAGTGAGCCTTGCGCGGAGTGATGTAACTGCTGATGAACGCAGGGTTATTGGCCATGATCCGGGTGTAGACCTCGATGCCGAAGTCGACCCAGTCACGCATCAGTTCGCAGTAGTGATAGGTTGGGTGGGTCGGATCGCCATAGCGGGCGTAGCTCTCGTGGTAGCAGCCGCCGGAACACAGGTTGCGGATCTGACAGTCTTCGCAGCCGGTGTTGGTACGGTCCAGGCGCTGGGACAGGAAGTCGTTCAACTCCACCTGTTTCACGCCGCTATGGACGTTGCCGAAGGTCGGCAGGCTCGAACCGGTAAAACGGTGGCACAGGTTCAGCTCGCCCTTGTGATCCACCGCCAGCATCTTCAGGCCCGCGCCGCACGGCAGGGCTTTCTTGTGGCCTTCGTGGATGTCGGTGATGAGCTGGTGCAGGTTGGAGAAACCGATGTTGCGGTGCTCCAGCGCCGCTTCCAGGTATCGACGACCCAGCGCCTTCATGTTGGCGAACACCTGCACCAGTTCATCGCTGGTGAGATTGAAGCTGCTGATGTCGCCGGAGGTCACCGGGGCAAAGCCGACTTCGGCAAAACCCAGTTCGTTGAACAGGTGATCCCAGATGGTTTCGACGTCGGTCACGCCGGTGGTGAGCGTTACGCGAGCTCCGACCGGACGGCTGTTGTAGCGCGACAGCAGCATCTCGGCCTTGCGCCGCACCACGTCATAGGTGCCCTGCCCGCCCACGGTGATACGGTTGCGGTCGTGCACGGTCTTCGGCCCGTCGATGCTCACCGACAGCCCGAAACGATGGGCATTGAGGTAATCCACCGTTTCTTCGGTGAGCAACGTGGCGTTGGTGGTCATGACGAATTCGACGAACTTGCCCGCCTCGCGAAAACGCTTCTCACAATAGTCGACCATGTACTCGATCAGCTTGCGGTTGCTCAGCGGTTCGCCGCCGAAGAACACCACGGTGAAACGCTCTTCGTCCGGGGATTCGCGCAGCAGCATTTCCACCGAGGCGATCGCCGTTTCGACGTCCATTTTCTTGCCCGCCGACGGCTTGTCGAGGTCCTCCTTGTAGCAATACGTGCAGCTCAGGTTGCAGCCGGTGTTGACGTTGAGCACCACGGTATTGATCGCCGTGCGCTCGACCCGTTTGGTGGCGATGTCGGGGGTCAGCGGCGAGCCGTCGCTGACCAGTTCCAGGGCCATCAGCTCGCGCAGGGTCTCGGTGATTTCCTCGCCGTTGAAACGCGCGGCCAGGCGCTGGATCAGGTCGTCCGAGGAACAACCTGGCCCGCGCAAGGTGTCTATGATGGTGCCCGTCAGTTCATCGCTGGCGAACAGCGAACTGCTGGGGATGTGAAACAGCATGCGGTCGGCATCGACCTGCACTTCGTGCAGGTTGCGTTCGACCAGATTCAAGATAGCGCCCATGGCAAACCTCCTGTGCAGGCCCCGCTTGGCGGGGCTTGCGGTCATTCCGAAAAGTGTCTGAAGCCTGTGCCGTCAGCCAACTCACGGAATGGGTGGATTGTTCCAGCGTTGCACGGTCGCGATCAGGTGGCCTTCGCCGGTCAGGGATTTCCCTGCGTCTTCGACGGCGGCGATCACCTTGAGGTTGCCGGCATTGTTGGTGGACATCTTGCGTGCCGGGTTCGGCCCGGCATCGCCCGGAGTGAACACGCCGGTGTCGGCCTGCATGGTGCCGGCGAACTTGACGTCTTCGTCTTCCCTGGCGCGGTCGTCGAAGGCCTCGACTTTCCACTGCGCCGGGAACACACCGATGCGGTACGGCTTGCCATCAGCGCCCTTGCCCCAGGCTTCCGCGTCGAAACGGCCCTGGACTTTCGGCGTCGAACCACCGCCCTCGCCGATCCGTGCCACCGAGAATTCCGGCACAACCTTGACCGAGGCGATCTTGCTGTACACCGACAGGCTCGGGCCCTTTAACGTGCCGACGCTGACCGCGCGCACGCCCGGTTGGGCATTGGCCGCCGCCTTGAGCTTGACCTTGATCCGCTCAGGGCTCTGCTCGACCACTTCGAGCACTTCCACGCCTTTGCCGAAGTCCGGTTTGCCGGTCAGGCCGCTGCCGATCAGGGTCACTTCGGTTTCGCTGCCGGCCTTCAGATAACCCGGCTGCACCGCCAGCAAACGGTTGGAGCCTTGCTTGGCGGCGACGAAGTCCAGGCCGCGCTCGTCGTGCTCGGCCTCGAACATCCGGCCCTGCATCGCATTGCCCTGGGCGGCGAACACCTGGCGCATGGTCACGCCATCGATGGTCACGTTGCCGCGCCATTCGTAGCCGGTGTAGAGGATTGCACTGCCGTCGCCGTTGAACGGCGTGCCGTCGGCGTATTGGCCTTTGACGCTGACCTTGAAGGTCTCGCTGCCATCGGCACTCACGGTCATTACACCCGCCAGCTCACCCTTGCCCGGCAAGTGGCCGCTGAAGCTCCAGTCGCCCACCAGGGCATCGGCTTTCAGCGCCGCGCTCTGCCATTTTTTCCAGGCCGGATTGTCCAGCGGATAACGTTTGGCCAGCAGCGGCACCATTTCTTTGCGGGCCATATCGAACCAGTCGCGGTCCCGGGACAGCGCCTGGTACTCCAGGGACGGCCACTGACCGAGGTGGAAATTCACCAGGCGTTCCCACTCCTGGGCCGGACGCCGTTGCAGGGCAACCCGCGCACCGGAGTGGCAGCGGCCGCACATCTGGCTGGTCTGGTCGTCGAACTGCTCGACGGTATTGAGCCGGCGCTCCAGCGCATAACGCACGCCGTCGGTTTCGCTCGGCGCCAGGCCCTGGGTGTCGGCCAGGTATTTGACCAGCGTGCGACGGTCCTCATCGCTGATCTGCAAACCGTGCATGGTCTGCATCCGGGCAATGCTCATCAGCCAGCCTTCCGGCGTTTTGCGCTGGTGGCTGATGCGGCTGAGGGCGTTATCGGCTTCGGGGGTGTGACAGCCCTGACAGGTTTCCTTGAGGATGGTCTGGGCGTCGCGGGCTGCCAGGCTATGAGGCGAATGCAGCGCTACACAAGCGGCTACGGCCAGCAGGCTGGCGCTCATGCCTGATCGGAGTTTTCTCTTCATCAACGTCGAACCTCGCACGGTGCGTTCTTATTGTTGTGGCTTATCGTTTTTATGGTTTCTGCCGCCGGCTTTGATCCGCCGACGGAGGCAAGAGAAACGTCTGCGATGAGCAATACACGGAGCGTGCCAGCTTATGAATATTTCAATGAATCAATGACTTGTGACTAATAACCGTTTTTTTTCGGGAGACGTCATGGGCGTTGCACGTTTAATTTCGCGACAACTGTTTCACTCTGAGACAAGCATAGTTTTCTGTAGGAGCGAGCCTGCTCGCGATGGTCGTTAACGATATCGCGTGCTTACAGGCTAAACGTGGTGCTCTTTTGTCCATCGCGAGCAGGCTCGCTCCTACAGGGTGTTGTGTTCGGGACGTCTCACGTCGTCGCAATTTGCGACGTTTATCGATGTCAGGGTGACCCGGAAAATATCTGTCACCCCACTGGATCGGGCCTTTCGGCCGAAAAAACACAACTGGCACAGGCATTGCGAAAGCCCGGTTCTCACGAACAACAAGAGGCCTCGCCAATGTCGCTCCCAAACCTGCTTCCCGCCACTTCGGCATTCATCCAGCGCGCCCCGCGCATGCTCATCGGCGGTGACTGGGTCGAGGCCGCCGACGGCCAGACCATGCCCCTGCACAACCCGGCCACCGGTGAGGTGTTGTGCGTGGTACCACGAGCAACGCCGGAAGATGTCGACCGCGCGGTACTCGCCGCCCGCCAGGCGTTCGACGATTCGGCCTGGACCCGCACCCGTCCCCGGGAGCGGCAGAACCTGCTGTGGAAACTCGCCGACCTGATGCAGCGCGACGCCGAACTGCTGGCGCAACTGGAATGCCTGAACAACGGTAAAAGCGCGGCGGTGGCTCAGGTGATGGACGTGCAACTGGCCATCGACTTCCTGCGCTACATGGCCGGTTGGGCGACCAAGATCGAAGGTTCTACGGTTGACGTGTCGGCACCGCTGATGCCCAACGACCAGTTCCACAGCTTCATCCGCCGTGAAGCGGTGGGCGTGGTCGGTGCCATCGTTGCCTGGAACTTCCCGCTGTTGCTGGCCTGCTGGAAACTCGGCCCGGCCCTGGCCACCGGCTGCACCGTGGTGCTAAAGCCGGCCGACGAAACCCCGCTGACCGCACTTAAACTTGCCGAACTGGTGCTGGAAGCCGGTTATCCCGAAGGCGTATTCAACGTGGTCACCGGCACCGGCATCACCGCAGGTTCTGCCTTGACCCACAACCCGCTGGTGGACAAGCTGACCTTCACCGGCTCCACCGCCGTCGGCAAGCAGATCGGCAAGATCGCCATGGATTCCATGACCCGGGTCACCCTGGAGCTAGGCGGTAAATCACCGACCATCGTCATGGCCGACGCCGACCTGAAAACCGCCGCGGCCGGGGCTGCCAGCGCGATTTTCTTCAACCACGGCCAGGTCTGCTGCGCAGGCTCGCGGCTGTATGTGCAGCGCAAGCACTTCGACAATGTGGTGGCGGACATCAGCGACATTGCCAACGCCATGAAACTCGGCAACGGCCTGGACCCAAGCGTCGACATGGGGCCCTTGATCTCGGCGCGCCAGCAGGAGCGCGTCTACGGGTACATCGAAAAGGGCCGGGAAAGCGGCGCGACCATCGCCTGCGGTGGCGAGCAGTTCGGGCCTGGGTTCTTCGTCAAGCCAACGGTAATTGTCGACGTCGATCAGAAGCACTCACTGGTGCAGGAAGAAATCTTCGGCCCGGTGCTGGTGGCCATCCCGTTCGATGACGAAGCCGATGCCCTGCGCATGGCCAATGACAGTCCGTATGGATTGGGCGCGAGCATCTGGTCCAATGACCTGGCGGCGGTGCACCGGATGATTCCGCGCATCAAGTCAGGCTCGGTGTGGGTTAACTGCCACAGCGCCCTGGACCCGGCGCTGCCGTTCGGCGGCTACAAGATGTCCGGGGTCGGGCGTGAGATGGGGTATGCGGCGATCGAGCATTACACCGAGTTGAAGTCGGTGCTGATCAAGCTGTGATTCGTAGCGTCCTTCAGGCCGCCTTCGCGAGCAAGCCCTCTCCCACATTGGAATGCGTTCCCCTGTGGGAGCGGGCTTGCCCGCGAAGGCGCCCCCACAGCCACTACGCCACTGTTTCGCGGCCCTGTGGTTGACCCACCCCATATTTTGCGCCGGCCCGAAGCGCGTGACGAAGCTTCAGGGCCGGCCGTTCGACGCAGTAGTACGAAACGCCGCTGAGCAGCAACGACAAGGCCAGCACTGTTGCAACAACGGCCCCATCGTAGGCAACCGACCAGACAGCGTGCAGGAAGTACATCACCACATAGTGATTCAGGAACACGCCGTAGCTGATATTGCCGAGGAACTCGTCAATCCGGTGAAACCTGAGCTTTGTCAGCAGGTACACGGCGGGCACGCCCAGCGCTATGCCGGCGGTCACTTCGGCATTGAACGGTCGGCGCTCTATCCATCCCGCCATGATGGCCGCAAACATCAGGGCCGCCACCACGGCGGTGCCGGCAGCGATCGCCAAATCCTTCGGCTGCGCTTTGTACAGGTAGCTGCCGCACAGGAACATGAACAGCACACCCGGCAATAGACGGTAGCCGTACAGGTCGGTGTTGATGAAACCCAGGCACGCGGCCATGAAGACGACGACGGATAGAGCAAACGCAACGCCCCGCGCCCTATAGATGATCAGGAAAGGGATCATCAGGTAGAAGCACATCTCAAGCCCCAAAGACCAGGCCGGCGGCAAGATCCACGATCCCGCCGCGCCGAACATGTAGAAGCCGAGTGGCACGATAGCCAGGCTTGCGCCGATGTTGCGCAGCGTCAGTTCGGCGGCTTGAGGCGTGCCGGGCAGCAGGAAATAGATCACCGCACAGGAAACCACGAAGTAGAACAGGAATTGAGGATAGAGCCGCAGGGCGCGGTCCAGGTAGAACAGGCCGACTTTCTCCGGCGCCTTGTAGTTGCGTTCGATCAGCGAGGTCATCACGAAACCGCTGATGATCAGGAAGGAAATCACGGCAATCACGCCGGGGTTTAGCCCCATGAACGTCTTGCCCATATGAGAAACGGCCACCAGAACGGCCAATAGCAGACGATAAGCTCCCACTTACACCCCAAAATTCCTTGTCGTTATGGCGCGTAAATTACGATGCTTTGCGCTGGGAGAACAGGCTTTTTCGCCGTATCCGGACGTTCTTCATTCAGGGTTTGAAACCCTGGCCCAGCAACCAGCTGCGAACCATCCGCCCCTGCTCCACCGTCAGCCCGGCCAATACCTGATCCGCCGGCTCTCCCTGCTTTAACCTCTGCACCAACGCCGCCACTTCAACCCCATGCACATGCCAGATACCCAGCGGTTGATCCACCGTGATCACCACCTCGGCTTCATCGACCAGTCCATCACGCAACACCGGCGCCCGTTCAATCCTCAGCGCATTGAAATCCGCCTCGGCATGGGCCACCTCGGCATCCGGCCAGCTCCGCCGTGCCTGCCAGAACGGCTGGTCCGGCCAGCGTTGCTCATCGGCATAAAAATCCCGGCCGATCCGCGCAAACCGCAAAAACAACTGCCCCACCCGCTGCTGGTGGAAACGCTGGGCCAGAGCCGTTCGTTCGGGTTTGCACAGCAGCGTGTTGATCACCGCGGGCGCCTGCAGCGCCGAAGACAAGGACTGAAAGATCCCGTTGCCCGACAATGGGTCCACCGCCATTGCCGCATCGCCGACCCGAATCCAGTTTTCGCCACACACCTGCGGGCTCAGAATCGCCGTGCTGCTGCGGGCGTGCAGTTGTAGATCGCTTTGCGCTGCGCCAGCGAAAAATGCAGTGGCCAGCCGCGAACCCTCGCGCCGCTGTCGGCAGTAATCGAGCAACATAGCCTTGCCCGGTAACCCGGCACTGGCCACATCCACCGTCCATTGCCAGTAACACTGGCCGTCGGCGCGCCGCGCCATCCATGCCCAACCGTCCTCAAGGCTTTCCACTGCGCTGGCAGTGCTGCCCGGCGAACCCTGCCAGCGATTGAGCAAGCTGACGGTCTCGGGCCCACGCAAGCCTTTGCCGATAGCGGGGGCCTGTCGTCCTCGGGCCTCTACGAGAAACGGCGCGAGCAGTGGTTCGCGGCCGTCGATTTCGATTCGGTGGCCATTGGTCGATGACTGAACCGTCAGCACCCGGCCTTCGATCAACTCGACCCCCGCCAGGCGCAAATCCTCACGCAGGCCTCGGTCAAACAGCGGACGGTCGAGCAAGTATTCGATGTTCTGCGCATGCTGCTGGCCATTCCAGTTCACCTGGCGTTGAGAAGGCAGCGCTGCTTGCGCCAACGCCTGGTGCAGGCCCGCGCCGCGCAAAGCCTCGAGAACCCGTACGGACACGCCTTCGAGCGCCGCAAACCGGCGCCATTCGCTGATCAGCGTGACGCCATGGCCCAGCCGCTTCAAACCCAGCGCGACCGCGGCCCCCGCCGGGCCGGCGCCCAGAATGACGATGTCGGTCATGGCCCGAAGCGCCGTTCAGGGCCACGGTAACGGGCATGCTCGCGCATCCACTCGATGACTTGCTCATTGCTGGCACCAGGCTGTTCGACGAGGAACCCGGCGATGTGTCCGCTCAAGGCGGCACAACCGAGGCTCGCCCCGGATTGCCCCGGGTACGTGCCATGCACACACGCGGCGAAATCCGCCTGGGCGCTGTTGAGCCACGACCATTCCTGCTCGGCGCACCGCGCATCGCCGGTCACCCGCAACACCTGCGGATAGTTCGCCGGAAACACCCCTTCCCCTTGGGCCGGGCTCGACGCACACAGCAGCACGCCCTGCGCCACCGCCGCCGCGCAGGCCGCGCGCAGCAGGCTGCGATCCTGGCGCAGGCCAAGGCTCAAATTGATCAATCGAACGTCCTGCGTCAGCAGCCAGTCAATCGCCGTGGCGATCTGCAAGGCGCTGGTGACACCCCGCTGGTCGAACACCTGAGCCACGCAAAACAGCGCCGAGGGTGCACGCCGGCCGATGGCCTCGATCACCGCACTGCCATGCCCCAGCGGGTCTTCGCGCAAGTCGCCCTCGGCCAGGCCGTCTTCGAGCAATGAAAAGCGCCGACCGGCGATCACTTGCACCCGTTGTGCCGCCGAGTGACCGCTGTCCACCACACCAATGCGCAACTCAGGTTTCATGCAGCACCGTTTTCGAGGTCAGTACGCCGTCGAGCAATTCGAAGCGCAGGTCGGCGTCGGCCAGGGTTGAAGGGCGATGGCTGATCAGGATGCGCGTACGCCCGGCAAACAGGCGGTCGATGGCGTCGATGACCTCGCGTTCGGTGGCTTCATCCACTGCGGACGTGGCTTCATCGAGCACCAGGATCAGTGGGTCCTGCAACAGTGCCCGGGCAATCGCGATGCGTTGTTTCTGCCCGCCGGACAACTGCTGGCCCCGCTCGCCCAAGGGACTGTCGAGACCTTCGGGCAAGGACTCGATCAGGCTGTCGAGTTGCGCCAGTCGCGCCACGTCGGCAATCGCCTCGCGGCTGGCGTCCGGTGCCGCGTAGGCCAGGTTGTCGGCGAGGCTGCCGCGAAACAGCACGATGTCCTGGCTGACGATGGCGATGCGCCGACGCAACTGGAACAGATCCAGCTCGCGCAGATCGACGTCGCCCAGCAGTACCCGGCCCGATTGCGGATCGTGATGACGTTGCAGCAGGTCGATCAGGGTGGACTTGCCCACGCCCGAGCCGCCGCTGAGGGCCACTTTCATACCGTAGGGAATCCGCGCCTCGATGCCGCGCAGGGTCGATTGACGACCGGGATGGGCGAAGTGCACGTTGTCGAACCAGAGATCGCCGCCAGTGGGCATTGCCCTTGGCGTGGCGGGCGTCAACACGGTCGGTTGTTCGCCGCGCAACTCCATGACCCTGCCGAGGCTGACGGTCATCCGCTGGATCGCGACGTAGAGCCCGAGCAGGCTTTGCACCGGCCCCACGGCCATGCCCAGGTAGGTGGAAAACGCAATCAGGGCGCCGAGTTGCCAGGTGCCCTGCACCACCCAGTAACCGCCGATCAGAAATGCGCAGGCCCGGGACAGCGAGGTCAGGGTACCGGGCACAGCCTGGGTGAAAAACTCAGTGACTTGCAGGCGCAGCAACTGGCTCATGTAGCCCTGCCCCAGCGTCTCGAGGCGCCGCGCTTCGCGCTGTTGCTGGCCGGCGGACTGGATGAACTTCATCACCGGCAACGTCTCGACCATGAACGACGACATGTCCGCCGAACGCTCGCGCAACTGCCGCACATCACGCTCCACCTTGCGCCGCATCCAGCGCAGCCAGAGCACGTCGAGGGGAATCAGCACCAGCGCCAGCAGCGACAGTTTCCAGGACAAGGTCAGCAGCATCGCCACGGCCACCACCAGGCCGATCACGCTGGACACGGCCGAGAACAGCGAGTCCACGGCGAACCGCTGGATTTCCGCGACATCGCCATCGAGGCGCGACATCAGGTCGCCGATACGCCGCTGGCCGTAAAAGCTCGGCGACAGGGTTTGCAAATGCCGGTACAGGTCATCGCGCAGGGCAAACAGCATGCGCCCGGACAGTCGCGTGTGCAGGTAGCGGTTGATGCCCGAAAGCGCCGTGCCCAGTAACCCGGCAACGATCATCAGCCCGGCGATCATTACCAGCATCGGGAAATTGCGCGCCAACAGGCCATCGTCGATCAGCAGTTTGGTCAGCCACGGCTGCACCAGCACCAGCGCCGAGGCGCAGACCGACAAACCCAGCAGCCCGGCAATCGCCAGGCGATGGGGTCGCACGAAGCTGTACAGCCAACGCAATGCCGCTTGCAGAGCCTCGGGGTTCTGGCTGTCGATCAGCCGAACGATCAAGCGCTGCATCACGAACGCAACTGTTTGAGCTTGCGATAAAGCGTCGCGCGGCTGATGCCCAGAGCGTCGGCGGCGGCCGAGACATTGCCCTGGTGCGTGTCCAGGGACTGACGGATCAGCTCCAGTTCGTTTTCCCGGATGCTGCCGGCCTGGGGCCGTTCGCTGGTGGTCAACTCGTCGAGCATGCTGTCGGGCAAGTGGTCGAGGGTCAGCACGGTTTCGCCCGGTTCGCGCATGGCCAGCGCGGTGCGCAGGACCATCTCCAGTTGGCGGATGTTGCCCGGCCACTGATAACCGTTGAGCAAGCGATCGAGATCATCGTGCAGGACCACGGCGGGTGCGCCCAATGTCGTCAGCATGCGAGTGACGAGCGCGCCGAAATCTTCGCGCTCGCGCAGGGCCGGAAGCATCACGCTGATGCCATTGACCCGGTAGAACAGGTCCTCGCGAAAGTGTTTTTCTTCCACCAGACGCTTGAGGTCGCGGTGGGTGGCGCAGATCAGCGCGACGTCGATGTCCTGCTCTTCGCCTGCACCCAGGGGCGCGACCTTGCGGTCCTGCAGCACCCGCAACAACCGGGCCTGCAAAGCCAAAGGCATGTCGCCGATTTCATCGAGGAACAAGGTGCCGCCGTGGGCCTGCTGCAAGCGCCCGACCATGCCGCCCCGGCGTGAACCGGTGAACGCGCCTTCACGATAGCCGAACAGTTCGGACTCGATCAGGCCTTCGGGAATGGCCGCGCAGTTCACCGCCACGAAGGGTTTGTCGCAGCGCGCTCCGGCCATGTGCAGGGCGCGGGCGATCACCTCTTTACCGGTGCCGGTTTCGCCCAGTAACAGGACCGGCAGTTCATTGGCCAGGCCTTGACGGGCCATGCGCAAGGCACGGGCGTAGCGCGTATTGCTGCCGGCGAGCGCTTCCAGATCCGGTTGCGCCTTGGGCGGTTTCGCGACTGTGCGCGGCGGGCTGCTGACGTTGATCGAGCGCTGCGGCGCGCGCAGGGTCTTGTAGAAGAATTCACCCTTGGCGGTTTGCAGGCTGCCGGCTCCACCCTGATGCAGACGCGCCAACAATTGCAGGCCGTCGACTCCGAGAAACTCTTCGCAGCGCCGACCGATCAGGGCCGAGCGCTCGGCGTGGAGCAACTGGCAGGCCTGGGCGCTGACCGCCAGGATCTGCCCGCCGAGGCTCACGGCCAGCAGGCCTTGCCACGGGGATTCCAGATATTGCCGGCGGCTGTGGAAGGCCAGGACGATTTCGTCCGGATAACTGGCGTTGAACACCCGGCTTTCGATCTGGCTGACCGCCATGGACAGCAGCGCAGTGCTGTCGTGGGCACGGCCGAGCGGGCCTTCGCGGGTCAGGTCGAGGACACCAAGAATGTCGCCCTGGGGGCAATGGATCGGCACCGAAGTGCAGGAAAAATCACTGAGGCGATCCAGATAATGTTCGCCGCAATCGATCAGGGTCGGCCGGGCTTCCACCAGTGCCGTGCCCAGGGCGTTGGTGCCGCGAACCGCTTCGCTCCAGCAGGTGCCGAGGGTGATGTCCTGCAGGCCGCTGCCCTTGAGACGGTCGGCGCGGCCTTCGACGGCGAGGATGGTGGCGTCGGAGTTGGCGAGGATGATCAGCCCTTCCTTGCCCTGACGCTCGGCCAGGTAATCGATGGCCGGCAACGCAGCGTCGATCAACAAGCGGTTGCTGGACAGCAACACGTCGAGGCTGGCACTCGATTCCAGCGCCAGCTCATGCTTGGCATTGAAATGCACGCCATGGCTGAGGCTGCGTCGCCACGAGGCATCGATTTCCGCACGCAGGACGCCATCCGGCACTTCGCCTTCCAGGTGCAACTTTTCCCGAGCCAGCCGGGCTTCGCTATGCAGTTTGGGGGAGTTTGTTTTTATTGGCGTCATCAAGCGCTCCGGGTCATCCACCCTGCGCCTTCATACGTCGGCGCCCTACCGCAATCTTTACGTTAACGTAAGGGCTATGGCAAGTGCCTTACGGCGCTTGTGATCCGTCAGGTGGACCCCGTTATCGTTCATCGCGAGCAAGCTCGCTCCCACACTTGACCGAGGTGAACCGCATATTTGTGTTCAACACTGACCAGTGTGTGCGAGCTTGCTCGCGATAGCGATCTACCAGGCAGCAAAGATCTCAGAGCTGCCAAACCTCAGGGTCCACAAAAAACGCCCGGGCATTATCCTCCAGGCTCTCCAGGTGATACCCGCCCTCCTGCACGATCAGGCACGGCAACCCGAGGCTGCGAATGCGCTTACCGAGCACGGCAAACCCTTCGCGAGTCACCGCCACTTTGCTCTGCGGGTCCAGCTCGAAAATATCGAAGCCCAGGGACAGCACCAGCACCTCGGCGCCGAAGTCCTTCAGCGCCTTCAGCGCTACTTCCAATTGCCCGAGAAAAACCGCCTCGCTGGCGCCATGGGCCATCGGCAGGTTGAGGTTGAAACCCTCGCCCGCACCGACACCACGCTCTTCGGCAAAACCTGCGACCCCCGGATAGAAGTTGGTCGGATCGCCGTGCACCGACACGTAGAGCACGTCATCGCGGTCGTAGAAAATCTCCTGAATACCCTGACCGTGGTGCATGTCGGTATCCAGCACCGCTACCCGCGAAAAACCGGCGCGCAATACCTGCGCCGCCACCGCCGCGTTGTTCACATAACAGAAACCACCCGCCGCTTCGGCCCGGGCGTGGTGACCCGGTGGCCGGCACAGGGCATACGCTGCCGGCTCACCATCGAGCAAAGCCCGGGCACCGGCGATGGCGCTTTGCGCCGACCAGTAGGCCGAACGCCAGGTCTGCTCGCCCACCGGGCAACTGCCATCGGCCAGATAGCGCGCCGCTTGCGCGAGAATTCCGCGCAGGGCATTGGGTTCGCGGACAAAGATGTTCGACATCACCTCGTCGCCCCAATCCTCGGGAATCTCTTTCCAGCGCTGATGGGCTTCCTGCAAAAACCTCAGGTACGGTGCGCCGTGCACCGCCAGCAGCGGATCGAGCCCGGCATCGGCCGGTTGCTCAACGGCAAAGCCCAACGCGTGAGACGCCTGCACCAGGCGCTGCGCACGCTCCGGCACTTCCTGCGGCGTGCGCATCTGGCCACGGGAGTAGTAGCTGCGTGGGTGGTGAAGCAATTGTTCGGGGTGAAAAAAACTGCGCATGGAATGAATACCTGTCAGTTAACGTAGATCCTGGAATCGAGCACGCCCAAATGTGGGAGCGGGCTTGCTCGCGAAGAGGGAGTGTCAGTCGACATCAATGTTGTGTGACACGACGCCTTCGCGAGCAAGCCCGCTCCCACATGGGAATTGTGTTTATTCAACGATTACTGCGCGGGCCAACACGGCATTGAGCAACACATCGGTGCCCTGGCGCACATCCTCGGGCAGCACATCTTCCGCTTCGTTATGGCTCAGGCCGCCCACGCACGGGATGAACACCATGGCTGTCGGGCAGTACCGCGCCAGGTGGATCGCATCATGTCCGGCGCCGCTGACAATCGATTGTTGAGCGTAGCCCAGGGTGTCCACGGCCTGTTGCACCGCCGCCACGCAGTCCACGTCGAACGGCGTCGCCGGGCTGATCCAGTGCGGGGTGATCGCCAGTTTCAAACCGCGAGCGTCGGCAATCGCCTGAAGCCGCGCACGGACCTGTTGTTCCATGGTCTCGATGGTTTCATCTCGGTGATGACGCAGGTCGACGGTGAAGTTCACCAGCCCCGGAATGGTATTGCGCGACGATTTGTTGATGCTCAATTCACCGACCGTGGTCAGGCCTTCGGGAGCGAAGTCCGTCGCCAGGCCTTCGATGGCCTGGATCATCTGCGCCACGCCGTACAAGGCGTCCTTGCGCAGCGGCATAGGCGTGGTGCCGGCGTGGGCCGCCATGCCTTCGACCCGTACGTCGAGCCAGCGAATCGCCTGGCCGCCACTGACGACGCCGATGCTCTTGGCGTTGTCTTCGAGGATCGGCCCTTGCTCGATGTGGGCTTCAAAGTACGCATCCACCGCGCCGCCGAGCGGGCGCTCGCCGGCATAACCGGTACGCTGCAGCGCCTCGGCGACGCTGATCCCATCGATATCGCGTACCGCCAGCGCAGCGTCCAGATCCATGATCCCGGTAAACACCGCCGAGCCGAACATCGCCGGGGTGAAGCGTGCGCCTTCTTCGTTGGTCCACACCGCCACTTCCAGCGGCTTGCGGGTCTGGATGCCCAGATCGTTCAGGCAGCGCACCACTTCCAGGCCGGCGAGCACGCCGTACACGCCGTCGAAACGCCCGCCTTCGGGCTGGGTGTCGAGGTGGCTGCCCATCATCACCGGCGCAGCATCAGGATCGGTGCCGGCGCGGCGGGCAAACAGGTTGCCGATGGCATCCACGCTCAGGGTCATGCCGGCTTCGCGGCACCAGTGGGCAAAGAGTTCCCGACCGGCCTTGTCCTCGTCGCTCAGGGCCAGGCGGCAGCTGCCGCCACGGGCGGTGGCGCCGATTTCGGCCATCGCCATCAGACTCGCCCAGAGGCGTTCGCCATTGATCTTCAACATGTGTTTCTCCAGGAAAATTCGGGGGTCAGGCCTTGGCCAGTTCCAGGCGTTCAGCGCTGGCATGGCGACGGGCAAGGGACAGGACACACAGCAGCGAAGTCGCGGCGATCAGGCTGTAGAACACCGCCATCGGCCACCACTGGCCAACGAACCTGTGTGCCAGCAGCGTACCGATCAGTGGCGTCAGGCCACCGGCCACAGCGCCGCAAATCTGGTACGCCAGAGAGATCGCGGTGTAGCGCACACGGGTCTCGAACATGCCGCTGACGTAGCCGGCGATCACTGCGTAGAACGACGCCATGCACACCACCGCCAACGCAATGCCGAGGATGATCAGCGGCGCCTGGGCCGAACTGACCAGCACGAACATCGGGTACGGCGAAGCCATGGCCAGCAGCGACACCAGGCACAGGAAGCGGGTGGCGCCAATCTTCTCGGCGACCCAGGCCGCCAGCGGTTGGATGCAAAACTGGATGATCGCGACGACAAACAGACACTCAAGGATCAGTGAGCGCGGCAGTTCCAGTTGCTGAGTGGTGTAGGCGATCATGAAGGTGTTGGTGAAATACACCCCGGCGATCCCCAAGGTGTTGGCGCCGATGCACAGCAACAATGGACGCCACGCGGTGCGCAGCACTTCCATGACCGGCGCCTGCTCCTTGCGTTTGTTTTTGCTCGCCAATTCGCGGCTGGCGAGAAACTCCGGCGACTCATTGACCCCCAGGCGAATCGCCAGGCCCACCAGCAGCAACAGCGAACTGGCGAGGAACGGCAGGCGCCAGCCCCAGCTCATCAGGTCTTCTTCCGGCAGACGGGTGACGGCGCTGAAGGCCAGCAGCGACAGGATCAAACCCGCCGGGCTGCCCAGTTGCGCAAACGAGGCGAAGAAATTGCGCCGGCCTTTCGGTGCATGCTCGCCGGCCATCAGCACCGCCCCGCCCCACTCGCCACCCACGGCAATGCCCTGGACGATGCGCAGCAGAATCAGCAGCACCGGGGCAGCGGCGCCGATTTGCGCATAGGTCGGCAGCAAACCGATGCACACCGTGACCACGCCCATCATCAACAAAGTGATGATCAGCGACTTCTTGCGGCCGATGCGGTCACCGATATGACCGAAGACAATCCCGCCCAACGGCCGCGCAAAGAAACCCACGGCGAAGGTGCCGAAAGCGGCCATGGTGCTGAACAGCTTGTCGTCCGAGGGGAAGAACAGCGCACCGAATACCAGCGCGGCGGCGGTGGCGTAGATGTAAAAGTCGTACCACTCGATCATGGTGCCAATGAAGGCAGCGGCGGCCGCACGGCGCGGCTGGGACGAAGCTTGAGGCTTCATGGGTCGGGCTCCTTTGGTTATTTTTCTGGCAGGAGAGAAACGGCAAATCCGCGGCGCTCTGGCGGCGCCGGTCTGGGGATGATTTTTCGTTCCCGGGCCATGATTAGTCAATTTTCTATTTATTATTCTAAGTATTACTTAAGCTTATAATTGAGGGCGACAGTCGAATGCGATGTGCAACGCACAGGCGTTGAGCAGAATGTAAACGGGGGGCTGCAATGTCAGTTACAGATCGCGGCTCTTCTCGACAGGCAACAACCGACCAAAAGCGAACCCTCATCGGCCCGGGGTCGCTTGGGACTCCTCAAAATGATGTCGTAACAATGGCATCTCTCGCTAATAGCCAACGCAGACACGTTCTCGCCCATAAAATCCCTCCTGGCCAGCGCTATAAGTAGCAAGCTATTTGTTAACGAAAGTCTGAAGTATTCATTTGAACTTTCAGATTCTTTCAGTGCGCGGCCTGTGCCTAACATCGGCTCCACAGCGAACCAGCCTCTTGGCAGCCTGGCGCCGTCGAAATGCTTTTGCAGTAGGCCTTGGGATTTTTGAGGATCACCGATGAAGCTGGAAATTTTTCGCACGCTGTGGGGTTACACCGCCAGCAAGGCTCAGGCACTCGAGGAGTTGCTGCAAGCGGGCTTTGATGGCATGGAAGCACGCCTGCCACTGGACGCCCGTGAACGGACCGAGTTTGGCGCCTTTCTCCAGGCCAATCGCCTGGGCTATATCAGCACAGTCTTCACCGCGTATGACGTGCTGCCGGACCAGTCGGCGTCCCCCGCCATTCACCTCAATGACCTCGACCAGAAACTCGCCTGGGCCGCTGAACTCGGCCCACGCTTCGTCAACGTGCTGGCGGGCAATGACCGATGGTCCTTGCCACAGCAAGTGGAGTTTTTCGGCCAGGCACTGGATCTGGCGCGCAAGCACGGCCAGGTCTGCAGTTTCGAAACCCACCGTTCGCGTTCGCTGTTCAACCCCTGGGTGACCCTGGAGTTGATCCGGCAATTGCCCGATCTGTTGTTCACCAGTGACATCAGCCACTGGGTCGTGACCTGCGAGCGCCTGTTGAATGACCCGGCCGATGACCTGAGCGCTTTCATCGAGCGGGTTCACCATATCCAGGCCCGGGTCGGTTACGACCAGGGCCCGCAGGTTCCGCACCCGGCGGCTCCCGAATATGCAAGGGAACTGGCCTTCCACCAGCAGCACTGGGAAAGCATCTGGCGCTCGCAGCAAGCCCGCGGTTACCAGGTCAGCACCCTGACCCCGGAATTCGGCGCCGACGGCTACCTGCATCATTTGCCCTTCACCAATGTCCCGGTCGCCGACCTGTGGTCGTTGAACGTGTGGATGGGCCAGACCGAGCGCGAACACTTCGACCGTTTCAGCCACTCAAGCCATCCTTAGGGAGCCGATGCGTCATGCCTGACAATAAAAACAACAGCGCCAGCACTGACACACACAAAGCCAACTTCAACAGCATCCCGGTGGTCAATATCGCCGGTCTGTTCAGCGTTGAACTGGAACACCGCCTGGCCGTGGCCGAACAATTGGGGCGCGCCGCCAGCGAGGTCGGGTTCCTCTACATCACCGATCACGGTATCGACCCGCAACTGATCGCCAACCTGCGCCAGGCGGCCAAGGACTTTTTCGACCAACCCTTCGACACCAAGATGCAGCACTACATCGGCACTTCCCAAACCCACAAGGGATTTGTGCCCGAAGGCGAAGAGGTCTATTCCAAGGGCAAGCCGGACCACAAGGAAGCCTTTGACGTCGGCTTCGAAGTCCCGGCCGATGACCCGCTGGTGCTGACCAACACGCCATTGCTGGGGCCCAATGACTGGCCACAGCTGCAAGGTTTCAAGGCGTCGGTGCAGGCCTACTATGAAGCCATCTTCGCCTTGGGCCGGCGCCTGTTCGGTGGCTTCGCCCTGACCCTGGGCCTGGAAGAAAACTACTTCGACAGCCTGGTCACCCGTCCGCCGTCCAAGCTGCGCCTCATCCACTACCCCTTCGACGGTGCCGCCCATGACGCACCGGGTCTTGGAGCCCATACTGATTACGAGTGTTTCACCATCCTTTTGGCCGACAAACCAGGCCTTGAGGTGATGAACAACCTTGGCCAATGGATCGATGCACCACCGATTGCCGATGCCTTTGTGGTCAACATCGGCGACATGCTGGAAGTGATGACCGCAGGCGCATTCGTAGCCACCGCGCACCGGGTGCGCAGCGTGAAGGAGGAACGTTATTCCTTTCCGCTGTTTTATGCCTGCGACTATCACACCCAGATCAAACCGCTGCCCGGGTTCGCACAGGCAGGCAACGACTACGAAGAAATCACCATCGGCGAACACATGTATGGCCAGGCGCTGCAGACCTATCAGTATCTGCGCCAGAGGGTGGCCAACGGGGAAGTTCAACTGCCAGGCAAGGCACGCAAGCCCGCCAGTTTCGGACATTTGAAAAATCAGGCTCAACCGTCCTGATTGAAGTTTTCAGCTAACCCCCTACCTACGCCGGAGTCAGTACATCATGAAAAACAATAAGAAAAACCTTTTGAGCCTGGCTGTATTGGCAGCCGGTATGTTCGGTGCCTCGGTGAGCATGGCCGCGGCAGACACGTTCAAGGTCGGCATGGAGATCACCTACCCTCCCTTTGAGTCCTATGACAAGGACAAAAACGTGGTGGGTTCGGACCCCGAACTGGCAACAGCACTGGCCAAGCACATGAACGCCAAGGTGGAGTTCGTCGACACCAAGTTCCCGAGCCTGATCCTGGGCTTGAACTCCGGCAAGTACGACGCAGTCATTTCCGGCATGTACATCACGCCTGAGCGCCAGACTCAGGCCCAGACCATCGCCTACGCCAACACCGGTGCTGCGGTCATGGTGCCCAAGGGCAGCGAGATCAATGCGAAGAAGCCTGAAGACCTGTGCGGCCTGAAACTGGGCCTGGAACAGGGCACCACCTGGGTCAAGGAATTCAAGAAGCTCTCCGACGACTACTGTGTGCCGAACAACAAAGGCGCCATCACCGTCAGCGAGTACCCTTCGGCCCCCGAAGTGACCCAGGCCTTGTTGTCCAGGAACATTCAGGCCCAGGTTGAAATCGCCGGCGCGGCAAAAATGATCGCGGAAAAGACCAACGGCCGGGTAGTGATCACCACCGAGCATCCGATTTATCAGCAAACCCTGGGCATCTTCGTCAAAAAAGGTAACGACGAAACCTTCCAGGCCGTGCAAAAGGCCTTCGAGGAGAGCAAAAAGAGCGGTGAATACGCCGCAATTCTCCAGAAATATGGCTTGGAAGAACCGACTGCCAATTAAGAACCTGTCCTTGTAGTCTGGTCATCTGCCTCCCCTGCACCGGGGCGGCAGATCGAGGTGCCCCATGCAATTCGATTGGTCATATTTCCTGTCCCTGTTCTCCCTGCCGGACTTCTGGAAGGCCTGCGTAACGGTGGTCCAGCTCAGCGCCCTGGCCTGGTTCATCGGCATGCTGCTGGGTTTTGTCCTGGCCACGGCCAAGCTGTCCCACACGCCCTTGCTGCGCATTCCCGCAGCGGTCTACATCTGGTTCTTCCGCAGCATTCCGTTGCTGGTGCTGGTGGTCTTCGTCTACAACCTGCCGCAACTGTTTCCCGGTAGCGGACCGATTCTGTCCAACCCCTTCTACTCGGGCCTGCTGGCCCTGGTGGTCACTGAAGCGGCGTACATGGCGGAAATCCATCGTGGTGGCCTGATCTCCGTGGCCAAAGGCCAGAAGGAAGCCGGGCGCGCGCTGGGTGTCGGCCTGTTCGGCATGCAACGCTTGATCGTGATCCCCCAGGCATTCCGTATTTCGCTGCCCACGCTGATCAATGAATACATCACGGTGGTCAAGCTGACATCACTGGTCTCGGTCATCTCCCTGACCGAAATCCTCACGGTCGGCCAACGCCTCTATGCCACCAACTTTCTGGTCATGGAAACCCTGGCGGCAGTAGGCGTCTATTACGTGTTGATCGTCACCGTGTTCGGTTTTTTCCTGCAGCGCCTGGAGCGCTACCTGGACCTGAACTTCCGCAAGCCTCACACACTCGACGCGGCCGCCATAGCCAACTTCAGGGCCAGCGCCGAAGCGTTGCCCGACACTGCGCGCAAAGCGGCAGGCAACAATGCGACGCCCATCCTGCAACTGAAGAACATCCAGAAAAGCTATGGCACCCACCAGGTGCTGATGGGCATCGACCTGAATGTCGAGTACGGCCAGGTGGTCTCGATCATCGGGCCATCCGGCTCCGGCAAGACGTCGCTGATCCGCACCGTCAACGGCCTGGAAACCATCGATACCGGCGACATTCTGTTGTTCGGCGAAAAATTCATCGAAGCGTCGGACAAACCCAACAGCACCCGCCTGCGCAAAGGCGTGCGGCACATCGGCATGGTGTTCCAGAACTTCAACCTGTTCCCGCACCGCACCATTCTCGACAACGTCACCCTGGCGCCCCGTTACCATGGCCAGCCGGGCGAGCTGAGTGAACATCGTGCCTATGCGCTACTGGACAAGGTCGGCCTGCTGGCCCATGCCCACAAGTACCCGCACCAGCTCTCCGGTGGGCAGCAACAGCGCGTGGCGATCGCTCGAGCCCTGGCGATGGAACCGCAGATCATGCTATTCGACGAGCCGACCTCGGCCCTCGACCCGGAACTGGTCAACGACGTGCTGAACGTGATCCGCGACCTGGCCAAAGAAGGCATGACCATGCTGATCGTGACCCACGAAATGGACTTTGCCATGTCGATATCCGACCGGGTCGTATTCATGGAGAACGGTAATATCCAACTGGATGCCGCACCTGAAACCATACGATGCGATGCCGAAGGAGAACGAGTGCGGCGCTTCATGGGCATCAGTGCTCGATCGCCAAGCCGGTCTGCAACGGTGGATCATGCATGAATAGGCAACCACTTTCTTTGAGCATTCTTATTTCAGGAAAACGCACATGAATCTGGGAATAGCAGGACGCTGGGCGCTGGTATGCGCCGCCAGCAAAGGTCTGGGCAAAGCCTGCGCACAGGCACTTGTCCATGAAGGCGTGAACGTGGTGATCACCGCACGCGGCGAGCACACGCTCAATGAAACAGCCCGTGAGCTCAGAGCGCTAAATCCTGAAGTAACGGTCATCGCCGTAGCCGGAGACATTTCGACGGCCGAGGGTCGGGCGGCAGCGCTCATGGCCCACGAGCATTTCGATATCTTGATCAACAACGCTGGAGGCCCTCCCCCCGGGGATTTTCGCGAATGGAATCGCGACGCCTGGCTCAAGGCGCTGGATGCCAACATGCTGACGCCTATCGAGTTGATCAAGGCCACGGTAGACGGTATGGCGACACGTGGATTTGGTCGAATCATCAACATCACGTCGAGTGCCGTGAAGTCCCCTATCGAAAGCCTGGGCCTGTCCAACGGCGCGCGCAGTGGTCTGACGGGTTTTATCGCAGGGCTTGCCCGGCAAGAAAACATCGCCAGTCGCAATGTGACGATCAACAACCTGCAACCAGGCTCATTCGACACCGATCGACTGCGTGACAACCTGGTCGCTGCTGCCCAGGAGACGGGGCAGGACAGCGAGGAATTCCTTGGCCAATGCCGTAGCGAAATTCCTGCCAAACGCTTCGGCTCACCCGAAGAGTTCGGTGCGCTGTGTGCCTTCGTTTGCAGCAACCATGCGGGCTACCTGACCGGGCAGAATCTGTTGATTGATGGAGGGGCCGTTCGCTCCAGCCAATAATGGGCAAGGGCTATGCAGGTGTACCCGGGCAATCAGGCTTGAGTTCGCGGCCTCGCCCGGGTGAGCATTGCTGATCAGGGTTTACGCGCAATGATCACCTGACTTTTCGCCACCACGGCATCCAGCGCCTGCTTGATCTGTGCGCCCCGTGGCGAAGCCAGGATCGCCTGCCAGGTATCCGCCCAGTGGTTGAGCAACGGATGGTCCGGGTTGCTGAAGTCGACCTTGGCTTCCCAGAACAACAGCATCCACATCGACCAGTAGAACCCGTACTGGCTGTGGCTGATCACTTCCAGGCCGGCATCGCTGACCATGGCCTTGAACTGCTCTTCGCTGATGATGCGAATGTGGTTGGGCTTCTGGAAATACTCGGCCGCCGCGATATCTTTCTGCAGGTCTTCGGAGCTGGGGTGCGGGACGCTCAGTAGGTACAGCGCGCCCGGTTTGCCGACGCGCACCAGTTCAGCGAGGAACTGCGCCGGATCGTCCACGTGCTCGATGACCTCGGTCGACACCACCCGCGTGGCGGTCGCATCGGCAATCGGTAGCGGGTTGCAGTCGGTGACATGGCATTCGACATCGCGGGCCGGTGTATCGCTCAGGCGCAGGCGGGTCGCTTCAACCTTGGCCGCGTCGATATCGGCGATGATGATCTTCGCCCCGCGCATCCCGCAGAAATGCACGTTGCCACCGTCGCCGCAGCCAACATCCAGCAGCGTGTCCTCGGGGGTCACCGGGAATCCGCTGAACAGTTCGCCGGTCTGCTGATTGAACCAGCCGCTGAGCATCGCATCGTGCAGGCCGAGCATGTAAGGGTCGACTTTCTCCGCCACTGGCGCCGCGGGCGGGGTCTCTGGCTGCACAGGCGCGGGCGTGCCCGCCGTGAGTTTCTTCAAAAGGCTCAGCATGAGGTGGCTCCAGAGGATGTGACGGCTGTTCGGGAAGTGCCCAGGCGCTTGACCAGCGAGGCGCCGCGGTTGCGCATGGGCATTTCGATGACGCGATAGTTGAGTTCGCTCAGCAGCACGATCAGGCCGCCAGCCATCAGCAACATCAAGATCGGATGGCCTGCCGGACTGGGCAGCCCGGCAGCCTGCAAACGGAAAATGAATTCACGAACCAGCAAGTAGGCCGGGATATGGATCAAGTAAATCCCGTAGGAACGGCTGCCGACCCACGTCATCAGGTTTTTGAACACGCCGCGCGGCAACAGGTAATCGCGGTTGTAAGAAGCGATCCAGACCAGCAGCGCGCACAGCACTGCAATCACGCCGATCCGGTAAGAGGTGAAGGTGAAACGATCCGTTGCCAGGAAACTGAGCAGCAACGACAGCGCGATCAATGCGGCAACGCCCGCCCATGGACGACGCAAGAATTTTGGCTCCCAGCGCAGGTACGACGGTTGCGTACTCCACATCGCCAACAGCACGCCAAGGGCCAGCGCATCGGTGCGCACTACCATCAGGATCGGTGTACGCAAGGTGAACAATTGCACCGCAACCAGCGCCAGCAACGCCCACACCAGGTGCTTGCGAAACAGCACGATCATCAGCGGAAACAGCAGGTAGAACTGCTCTTCCAGCGACAGGCTCCAGTACACGAAGCTAGTGCCGTACTCGTAGTGATAAAAACTGTCGGCAAAGCGGAAATTGGCGTATTGGGCGATGCCGGCCAGGGTCGCCTGAATGTTCGCGTGCAGGGTGCCGAACGCGCCGGAGCGGTTGAGAAAAAGGCACGCCAGCAACATCAGCGCCAGCCATAACCAGGCTGAAGGGAGCAATCGAAAGGCCCGTCTCAACCAGAAATTACGCGTCTGTTGCCAATATTCCTGACGCGATGTGCAATGGCGCAAGGCCGGGATCAGGCTGCGGGCAATGACGAAGCCCGAGATCGCGAAAAACAGATCCACGCCCCACCACGGCTGACCGTACAGCGTGATGGCCTGCAACAACGGCACGGCCGCCGCGAACAGGCTGTCCTGCAGGTGATGAAACAGCACGCCGAGTACCGCAATGCCGCGCAACAACTCGATGTCCATGATTCGTTTTTCGTTGCTCATGCGCCCTCCTGGACATGAGGTTTGCGAGCAATGATCACCTGGCTCTTGGGCATGAACTGATCCAGCATCTGCTTGATCGCCAACCCGTCGGGCTGGGCCAGCAAGTCCTGCCAGGTTTTCGCCCAGCTCTCCATCAGCGGCGGATACGGCGCCTGAATCCGGTCGCGAACCGCGCCACCCAATTCACGCCCGGCAGCCCGTTCGCTGGCCCAGAAAAAAATCATGCCCATGACCCAGAAAAAACCGGACGCCTGGCGATGCTCGATGACCAGGCCCGCGTCTTCCACCAGCGCGGCGAATCGCTCGGGGCTGAAAATCTGTACGTGATTGGGCGATTGGAAATAGCTGGCCGGAGCGATGCCCTTCTGCAAATGTTCGCCCACCGGGGACGGTACGCTCAGCAGGTACAGCGCGCCGGGGCGACCCATGCGCACCAGTTCGGCCATGAAGGGTTCTGGCTGATCGATGTGTTCCAGTACTTCCATGCACACGACTTTGCTGGCGCAGCCCTCGGCCAATGGCAGCGGCAAACTGTTGCTGACCAACCCCAGGCTCGGCTTGTCTGATTGCGCCGCCACTTGTCGGGCAAGCTCGCGGACCTTGTCGTGTTCACTGTCGGTGAAAATCACCGACGCGCCCTGGCGGACCGCGAACAAAGTCGCCACGCCTTCACCGCAACCAACATCCAGCAAGGTGTCGTCGGCGGTGATGGCAAACCCCTTGAGCAATTCACCGCTGTCGCCGAGAAACCAGCCGTCGAGCAGGGCATCGTACAAACCGATGTCCCTGGGCGAGACCCGCGTTTCTGGTGGGGCGACCGCTACCGGTGCGGGCCGCAACTTCGCAAGCAGGCGCCGAATCATGTGCCCGACGCTTGTGCGCAGTTTGCTTCACGCCGTTGCAGCAACTGCTCGAACACCGCCTTCAGGCGCTGTTCGGCAACGGCCTGGCTGCAGAACCCCTGCAGGCTGCGCACGGCATGGGCCGACATTCGCTGATAGCGCTCGACGTCCTGCCTGGCGACGTCATGGCTGGCGGAAAATGCCGTACACAGTGAGTCCCAATCCGTGACGTAACGCAGGGTACGATACGCGGCGCGAGGATCGTGGGGCCAGGAGGTCAGTTCGTCGGTGCCTTCGACGATAAACGCGTTGTCACGGTCGATGTAGTCGGCCATGGCGGTGTTCAGCGGCGCAATGGCCGGCTTGCCGCAGGACATGAACTCCATCAACGGCAGGCATTGCCCTTCGCCGTAGGAGCAGTTGACGACGTAACTGGTGGCCTCGACCAGGCGCTCGTAGTCGATGTCGGACAGAAAGCCGTGGACCAGCACGATGCGGCACTGGTAGGACTGATTCTTGTAGACGTGGTGCAGCATGTCGTTCAAAGCGTTGGCGATGTCATGGTGCGTGAGCTTGAGCACCAGGGTCGCGTCGGGCGTGTCGCGAAAGGCAGTGCAGAACGCACTGATCATGTCCTTCCAGTTCTTGCGTCCGTCGTAGGGATTGAACACCGAGGTGTAGACCACGCCCTCGAGCAGCAGCTCACAGTCACGCGGCGGTTGGTCGAAGGCGATCGGCGTGCCCTCGCGCAAGCGTTCGGGGCCGTAGGGACGCAAGTCCGTGGTGCGACTGTCGATCAATAGCCCGCGCAGGTTCAGGCGCGTGGGGCCCACGACCGGACGCTTGTCCAGAAGCTCGCCACGGGCGGCAAAACGGTCCCAGACAGGTGCTGCGATAGCACTGATCGGGTAATCGGGGCCCATCACATCGCGTACGGCATTCACGGTAAAACTGGAGTGGGTGATCGCCGTCCCGCAGGAGCCCAACACCGTCCGCCAGTCATGCCGTGGTTCGCCCTGCCAGCTCTCGGTGGGAATGGTGCTGAACTCCCAGGCGAACACCGGAATCGTCGGGCACGCGTAGTGGACCGGTGTGCGATGCGGCGGGGAGAAGGACAGGAACACGCAGTCTTCGCCCCGGCTCAGGCAATCGAAATACAACCGATCGACCAGCTCGTCCGGGTTGCTGACCTCGATCACCTGCCCCAGCCGTTCGAGCACCGGGCGGAATTCCTTGAGGACGAAGTAATAGCTGTACTCGGGCCGCCCAAGATTCTGCTGGATGTTGCTCTTGTTGGTTTCCGAATGAATGATGATCAGCACGATGCAGCCCCCGTTTCGGCAACCACCGGCACGACGTCACGGACAGGTTCCTGTTTGAAGAACAACGCCAGCCGCTGCTGCACCGGCGCGAAGCTGCAGTACTGGCGCATGCGTTCGCTGGCCGCGTCCGCCATGGCCTGCCAGGCGTCCGGCTGATTCTTTGCCATTGCGTAGCTGTTCTCATAAGCCGTTTTCAACGACCCCCAGTCCGGACGGTGGCGCAATGTGCGGTACAGGATGCGCGCGTCTTCCGGCCAGATCGTCGGCTCCTGGCTGGACTTGACGATGAAAGCCACGCGCTCGTCGATGTAGTCGCGCATCGCCGTGTGGTTCGGGGCGATGACAGGCCGGGCGCAGGACATGAACTCCATCAGCGGCAGGCACAAGCCTTCGCAGCGTGAAGCGTTGACGTAGTAACTCGCCGCGCCATAAAGCCGGGCGAACTGCTCGTCCTGCAGATAACCGTGCATGACCACCACGCGACAGGCGAAGGGCGAGAGCTGGGACAGCAAGGTCATGAGCTCGACGTAATAGGTCGACAGGTCGTTCTGGGTCATCTTCAACACGAGCGTGGCGTCTTGCACATCACGCAGCGCCCAGCAGAACGCCGTGATCAGGTGATGCCAGTTCTTGCGCCCGTCATCGGGATTGAACACGCTCACATAGATGACGCCATCGACCTCGATTTCCACCGTTTGACTGGTGTCGGGGAAAGCCGCTTGTGGATGCTCGTCCTGCGCGCAAGTCGCGCTGATGACGGGTTCATCCGGCGCGGGAGCTTCGCTGACCGCAGGTTCGATCGGCAACGGTTGAGGCGTGCGAAACCTGGCCAGCCACGGCCGAACGGCATCCGGCACCAGATCGCGAACAGCTTCGCGATACCACAACAGCAGGTAGTGTCTGGTTATGAAGAGGCGTCGACGCAGGGTCAACGGCGGCACCGGAGGTTCAGGTTCAGGCTCGGGTTCGGATTCCGGCTCGGGCTCGGCGATTTCCTGCGGCGGTTGCTCGATGATCGGCGCGATCAAACCATCGGCGGACAACCCCATCGAGCGGCTGTCCAGGATGCAACCCTTGATCTGCAACGTGGCACCCGCGTTCACCGGCGTACCGGGATATTGCTGGCGGATGCCGGCGAAGCGTTCCCACAAAGGCGTCGGCAGCACCAGCACCGGGAAGTCGTCGCCCAGGGTCCGGCGGATGGCTTCGGCGGTGTGGGTGGACAAGGTGATCACTCGCCCCAGGCGCGCCAGTGTCTGGCTCCAGTCCTGACGCGGATCGTTGTCCCAGTGCTCGGCGGGAATGCTGTCGAACTCCCAGGCGACCACGCACACCATCGGGCATTGCAGGTCGGTGGGGGTCTTGTGCGGTGGCGCGAACGAAATGAACAGGCAGTCCTGGCCGGCCTGCTGCAACTGCCGATACAGCGGGTCGACCTCGGCGGCCGATGACACCACATGCACCGGCCCGAGGCTTTCGAACAACGGTCGGTACGCCTTGAGCACGAAGTAGTAACTGTATTCTGGACGGCCGAGACTCCGGCTGATGGAGCTGTCGTTGACGTCGGAGTAAAGAATAAAATTCATGGCATCCCACGGTGACGCCGCCATCCCGGCAGCCTCACGCTATGACGGGGAGGATACGGTTCGAGTCCGTGTTTACTGGCGCTCGTCCATCGTCTTCCTGCCCGTCTTCGTTCTTGTTTTAGTGGTCAGTTTCTCGCAGTTTCGAAGCGACGCTGCCGAACCCCGGGTAATCGTGACGAGGGGCATTCTAACCACATCCGTTGAGGATTCGTGAACCGCCCGACGAGAATAAATCAGGCTACGCAGACGAGAACTGATCAGTCACGGTTGGACCTGTTGAAATTGCCGAGCAAATGGCACAGATTGGCTACCAAACAACTACAACAAAACATTTCATCTGTCTTACGAGCGATCCTGTTGATTCGTGAGACCCTTCCATTAAGCCAGTAGGAAATGGATGAAATGTATGACCGGGGGTCGCTGTTGAAAAAACGTCTGTTTGTCACGGGTCTGACTGGATTCGTAGGACAACACATCCAATCGCGTTTGCAGGCTGACGCCTCGGAATGGGAGCTGCTGCCTGTTCCCGGCCGCTACGATCTTGCCGCGCCGGACAGCCTCGAAGGCTTGTGGCCGGTCATGCCCGATGCGGTGATCCACCTGGCCGGCCAGACGTTCGTCCCGGAGGCTTTTCGTGATCCGGCCGGTACCCTGAATATCAATCTGCTGGGCACCCTGAACCTGCTGCAAGCCCTCAAGGCACGCGGCTTCAGCGGCACGTTCCTGTACGTCAGCTCCGGCGATGTCTATGGCCAGGTCGCTGAAGAGCATCTGCCCATCACTGAATTGCAGCCACCCTGCCCGCGCAACCCATACGCCGTGAGCAAACTGTCGGCCGAGTTCCTGAGCCTGCAATGGGGCGTGAGCGAAGGCTGGCCCGTACTGGTCGCCCGCCCGTTCAACCACATCGGCACCGGTCAGAAAGACAGCTTCGTCATCGCCCACGCCGCACGTCAGATCTGCCGGATCAAGCAAGGCCTGCAAGGGCCACAACTGGAAGTCGGGGACATCGACGTCACGCGCGATTTCCTCGATGTCGGGGACGTGGTCTCGGCCTACCTGGCATTGCTGGAAAAAGGTACGCCGGGGCAGGTCTACAACATTTGCTCGGGGCGCGAGCAGAGCATTCGCAGTTTGATCGAACAGCTGGCAGATCTTGCCCAGGTCGACCTGCAATTGGTCCAGGACCCTGCGCGACTTCGCCGCGCGGATCAGCGACGTGTGAGTGGCAGCCCTGCCAGGCTGACCCAAACCACCGATTGGAAGCCTGAAATCACAACACAACAATCCCTGCGGGCGATCCTGTCCGACTGGGAGAAGCGAGTACGACAAGAATGACTAAAAGTGCATTGATCACAGGTATCACCGGCCAGGATGGCGCTTATCTGGCGAAACTGTTGCTCGACAAGGGCTACAAAGTCCACGGCCTGGTGGCGCGTCGCAGCAGCGACTCGCGCTGGCGCCTGCGCGAGATGGGGGTCGAGGCGGACATCGTCTACCTGGACGGCGACATGGCCGATGCCTGTTCAGTGCAGCGCGCGGTGATCAAATCGGCACCGGACGAGATCTACAACCTTGCCGCACAAAGCTTTGTCGCGGCTTCCTGGGATCAACCGGTGACCACCGGCATCGTCGACGGCCTGGGCGTTACCCACCTGCTCGAGGCGATCCGTCAGTTCAGCCCGCACACGCGTTTCTACCAGGCGTCCACCAGCGAAATGTTCGGCCTGATCCAGGCCGAGCAACAGGACGAGAACACCCCCTTCTATCCGCGCAGCCCTTATGGCGTGGCCAAGCTGTACGGCCACTGGATCACCGTGAACTACCGCGAAAGCTTCAACCTGCACGCCAGCAGCGGCATTCTGTTCAACCATGAATCACCGCTGCGCGGCATCGAGTTCGTGACGCGCAAAGTCACCGACGCCGCCGCCCGCATCAAGCAGGGCAAGCAGCAGGAACTGTGCCTGGGCAACATCGACGCCAAGCGCGACTGGGGCTTTGCCGGGGACTACGTCGAAGCCATGTGGCTGATGCTGCAACAGGACAAGCCCGATGACTTCGTGGTGGCCACCGGCGTCACCACCACCGTGCGCGAGATGTGCCGGATCGCCTTCGATCACGTGGGCCTGAACTACCGCGACTTCGTGAAGATCGACCCGGCGTTCTTCCGCCCGGCCGAAGTCGAAGTGCTGCTCGGCAACCCGGCCAAGGCCCAGCGTGTGCTGGGCTGGAAACCAAAAACCGACCTGGATACCTTGATCCGCATGATGATGGATGCGGACATGAAACGCGTCGCCAAGGAGTAGGCCATGCTGATTCCCGTGATTCTCTCCGGCGGTGCCGGGACAAGGTTGTGGCCGGTGTCGCGTGAAGGCCATCCCAAACCGTTCATGGAATTGCCCGACGGCCAGTCGCTGCTGGGCAAGACCTATCGGCGTGCCGCGGACCTGCTCGACGGCTGGGGCGATATCGTCACGGTGACCAACCGCGAGTACTACTTCCAGAGCAAGGATCACTTTCGGGACGCGCACCTTGGCCGCCATCGCGGACACTTCCTGCTGGAGCCGACGGGGCGCAATACGGCACCGGCCATTGCCGCCGCCGCCCTCTCCCTCCAGGCCCTGCATGGCGACGACGCGATCATGCTGGTCATGCCCGCCGACCACCTGATCGTCAATGTCGACGCACTGAAGGACGCGGTCGAGCATGCCGTGGCATTGGCCAGGCGCGGTCACCTGGTGACCTTCGGTGTCGTGCCGACCGCTCCGGAAACCGGGTTTGGCTACATTGAAGCCGGTACATCGCTGGACGATAAAGGCGCTGCCAGTGTGCGGCGCTTCGTCGAAAAACCCGACCTGCAAACCGCGACGCATTACCTGGAAAGCGGCAACTTCCTGTGGAACTCCGGGATGTTCTGCTTCTCGGTCGCCACCCTGCTGGCCGAACTGCAAACCCATGCTCCCGACTTGCTGGAGCAGACGCAAACCTGCATGGCCGCCAGCGCCGCGGTGGAAAACGCCGGAAGTCTGCAACAGGAACTGTCACCGGTCCTGTTTGGCGAAATCATGGACATTTCCATCGACTACGCGTTGATGGAACGCTCCGACAAAGTGGTCGTGGTGCCGGCCCGTTTCGACTGGAGCGACATCGGCTCCTGGGGGGCGGTGGCCGCGCTGGTTCCAGCGGATGCACAGAACAACCGCACCGTCGGCGAATCGATTTTCATCGACAGCCACAACAACTTCGTCCAGAGCGATAACCGCCTGGTCGCGACCGTGGGTGTGGATAACCTGATCATCGTCGACACCGCCGACGCGGTGCTGGTAGCCCATGCCGACCGCGCCCAGGATGTGCGCCGGGTGGCCAGGCAACTCAAGGATAAAGAGCACGAAGCCTATCGCCTGCACCGTACGGTCAGCCGGCCATGGGGCACCTACACCGTGCTCGAAGAAGGTCCGCGCTTCAAGATCAAACGCATCGTGGTCAAGCCCGGCGCCAAGTTGTCGTTGCAGATGCACCACCATCGCAATGAACACTGGGTGGTGGTCGAAGGCATGGCCAAGGTCACCAACAATGGCACCGGCACGCACCTGGTGGCCAAGAACGAATCGACCTTCATTGCCGCCGGTCACAAGCATCGCCTGGAAAATCCCGGCGTGATCGACCTTGTGATCATCGAAGTGCAAAGCGGCGAATACCTGGGAGAGGACGACATCGTCCGCTTCGAAGATCAATACGGCAGGACGGTTTGAATGCTGCGTAATCTTTACCAATCACTGTGGAGTTACCGGGGTTTCATCCTCGGCAGCGTCAAACGGGAGTTTCAGGCGCGTTATCGCAACTCGCTGTTCGGTGCCTTGTGGACCGTGCTCAATCCGCTGTCGATGATCGTGGTCTACACGGTGATCTTCTCCACCATCATGCGCGCCCGCTTGCCGGGTGTGGATGACGGGTTGGCCTATAGCGTCTACCTGTGCGCCGGCCTGCTGACCTGGGGCCTGTTCGCCGAGATCACGACGCGCAGCCAGAGCATGTTCCTGGAAAACGCCAACCTGCTGAAGAAAATCAGCTTCCCGCGCATCTGCCTGCCGGTCATCGTGCTGCTCAATGCCGGGATCAATTTCGCGATCATCCTGGGGTTGTTCCTCGGCTTCCTGCTGATCAGCGGACGGCTGCCCGGCATGGCGCTGCTGGCGCTGGTACCGTTGCTGGTCCTGCAAGTGACCTTCGCTGCGGGGCTGGGGATGATTCTGGGCGTGCTCAACGTGTTCTTTCGCGATGTCGGGCAGTTTTTCGGCATCTGCCTGCAATTCTGGTTCTGGCTGACGCCCATCGTTTACCCGCTGTCGATCCTGCCGCCGGGCATCCAGCGTTTTATCGAGCTGAACCCGATGACGGCACTGATGAACAGCTACCAGAACCTGTTTCTCTACAACCAATGGCCAGACTGGAGCTCGCTGGTCCCGTTGCTGGTGATCGGCCTGTTGTTCTGTGGGATGGCGCTGCGGCTGTTCCGCCAGCGTGTCGGTGAAATGGTGGACGAGCTCTGATGGGACATATACGTGTCAGTGGCCTGGGCAAGGCCTACAAGCAGTACCCGAATCGCTGGAGCCGGCTGTTCGAATGGCTGGTGCCGTTTTCCCGCACCCGGCATCACCTGCACTGGGTGCTGCAAGGGGTCGATTTCGAGATTCAGCCGGGTGAAGCCGTGGGCATCGTCGGGGTCAACGGTGCCGGCAAAAGCACGCTGCTGAAGATGATCACCGGCACTACCCAGCCCACCTGCGGCGACATCCAGCTGCAAGGTCGCGTAGCGGCGCTGCTGGAGCTGGGCATGGGCTTCCACCCGGACTTCACCGGTCGGCAGAACACCTTCATGGCCGGCCAGTTGCTCGGCATGCAGGTCGAAGAAATCGAAGCGCTGATGCCAGAGATCGAGAGCTTCGCCGAAATCGGCGAGGCCATCGACCATCCGGTTCGCACTTATTCCAGCGGCATGCAGATGCGCCTGGCGTTCAGCGTGGCCACCGCGCGACGGCCGGACATCCTGATCGTCGATGAAGCGCTGTCCGTGGGTGACGCCTACTTCCAGCACAAAAGCTTCGATCGCATCCGCAACTTCCGCAAGGCAGGTACCACCTTGCTGATCGTGTCCCATGACCGTTCGGCGATCCAGTCGATCTGCGACACCGCCATCCTCCTGGAGAACGGGCGCATGGCCATGCGCGGCAAGCCTGAAGAAGTGATGGACTACTACAACGCCATGCTCGCCCAGCGCGAGGGCCAGACGGTGCGTCAGGAAATGCTCGCCAACGGGCAGGTGCAAACCATTTCCGGGACAGGCGAAGCGGGCATTCTCAGCGTTCGCCTGCTTGACCCGAAGGGCCGCTCGGTGGAAGTGGCGGAAGTCGGTCAGTCAATGGTCCTGGAAGTGCAGGTCGAGGTGCGCCAGGACATCGAGCGACTGATTCTCGGCTTCATGATCAAGGATCGCCTTGGCCAGCCCATGTACGGCATCAATACCCACCGGGTGGACAAAGCCCTCACCGACCTGAGTGCCGGCGAGCGCGTCACCTACCGTTTTGCCTTCGACATGCGCTTGGGCAAGGGCAATTATTCGGTGGCCTTGAGCTTGTCGCGACTGGATTCGCACCTGGATCGCAATTTCGAATGGCGTGACTACGGGCTGGTCTTCCACGTGATCAACAATCGCCAGGAAGACTTCGTGGGTTGCTCCTGGCTCGAAGCGCAGACCAGCGTGACCCGTTCCAGCGAAAACCGGGTGGAATCCGTTGGAGTGACGCGATGACCAGACTGTTGGTGGAATGTACCTACGTCTTCGAACACCCGGATGCCAACTCGGGCATCCAGCGGGTCGTTCGCAATGTGATTCAGCAATTGCCGGCTGCGAACGCCCGGCGCGAATGCGTTCCGGTGGTGATGATCAATGGCGCGTTGTTCGAGGTGAAAAGCCTGGCGCCTTTGCCGACCGTCAAAGTGGATCTGGTGAGCCTGCGGGTGAAGCTCGAACAGTTCGCCAATCAGTTCTGGCTGCGCCACCGCGCGCTGGAACGTCGCCGTCCTTTCAGCCAATCGAAGTTCGCCCGCCGGGTGCTTTACGTCGGTTGCCGTCTGACCGCGTTCGCCTGCCTGAGCCTGCCGATGCGCCTGCTCGATCGGGCACTCAAGGGCCAGAAGGTTCCCGAGCGTTGCGTGCCGTTGCAGCATCGCGCCGGCGACCAATTGGTGCTGCTGGACTCGTCCTGGCACGCCAACTTCTTCCCCCTGGCCGAACAACTCAAGCGTGACGGGGTCGGCATCGTTTCGGTGATCTACGACCTGATTCCCCTGACCCACCCGCAGTTTTGCGACGCAGGATTGGTGAAGGTCTTCAACGAATGGTTCGACTGGATCGCCCGCACCGCCGATGGCTACGTGGCGATCTCGACCACCATCCGCGACCAGGTCCGCCAGGAGATGACTCGCCGGATCGGTACCGCGCAGGTTCAGCAACGCTGGTTCGACTATTTTCACCTTGGCTCCGAACTCGACCTGACCGATGCCCGGTCTACCGTCGCCCCGGGGCTGCTGCAGATGTTCAAGACGCCGGACCCTGTGTTCCTGATGGTCAGCACCATCGAGCCGCGCAAGAACCATGCGTATCTGCTGGACGCGTTCGAGCGCGCCTGGGCGGCCGGTTCCAAAGCCCGGTTATGCATCGTCGGCAAGATCGGCTGGAAATGCGAGGCGCTGATCGAGCGTATACGCCAGCATCCGCAATTGAACCTGCGTTTGTTCATGTTCAACAACCTTTCGGACAAGAGCCTGGAACACGCCTATTCCCACGCGACATCGCTGGTGTTCCCGTCCTACGTCGAAGGGTTCGGTTTGCCGCTGGTGGAAGCCATGCAGCGAGGCCTGCCGGCCATGGCCAGCGACATCCCGGTGTTCCGCGAAATCGGTGGCGAGTACATGGCGTATTTCGACCTCTCCGACCCGCAGAACCTGGCCGATCTGGTCATCGACATGGAAAGCGGCGGCGCATTTCCCGCGCCCCTCAACCTGGATAACTGGCGTTGGCTGAGCTGGCGCGAGGCGAGTGCGCAACTGGTCGATCGCATCCAGCGCAATCTGCACAGCGATGCGAAGGTGCCTGAGAGTCAACATGCGAATTGCCCTTAACGCCCGCATCCTTCAGGCCCCGCGCACGGGCATCGGCCACTACGTCGCCGAACTGGCGACGGCCCTGGCCCGCGAATCGGACGTCGAGTTGTCGTTGTTCCACGGCTGGGGCTGGAGTTCGACCCTGCCTGAGGCGGCGATGCCCGGTTACTCGCGTCTGACGCCGTTGCTGCGACAGATCCCGGGCGCCTATCAGGCACGGCGCTGGCTGGAGCAAAAGCGTTTCGACCAGCGTCCCGCCCAGGCGATCGATCTGTATCACGAGCCAAGCCTGTGGCCGCTGTCGTTCGATGGCCCGACAGTCATCACCCTGCATGACCTGACTCACCTGCACTATCCGCAAACTCAGCCACCGGCGCGTTTGCGTGAAATCGAACGGCGCGTGGCCGACGGCGTGCAACAGGCCAGCCTGATTCTGACCGACTCGCAATACATTGCCGACGAAGCCCAGGCACATTTCAGGCTACCGGCGCAGCGATTTGTTGTCGCACCGCTGGGTGTGGCCGCGCGCTTCCACCCCCGTGAACCCGAGGCCATCGATCAGGTCCTCAAGGCCCACGGCGTCGAGGCGCGGGAGTATTTCCTTTGCGTCGGTACCCTGGAGCCACGCAAGAATCTGACCCTGGCCCTGCGCGCTCATGCCCGGCTGCCGGAAACCGTGCGCCAGCGTTTTCCGTTGCTGATCGTCGGCATGGCCGGCTGGCAGCGCGAGCAGTTCAGCGAAGAATTGCACCAGGCCCTGGCCAGCGGGCATGTCTGTTTGCTGGGCTATCTGCCTGACGAGCACGTTGCGCAGTTGTTGGCCGGCGCCCGGGCATTGATTTTTCCGTCGCTGTACGAAGGATTTGGCCTGCCGGTACTGGAAGCCATGGCCTGCGGCACGCCGGTCATTTTGACTCGACGCTCGGCCATGCCCGAAGTGGCAGGCTCTGCGGGCAACTATATCGAACCTGATGACCCCGACGGCTTGCGCAATGCAATGAGCCGTCTGATCGAGGATCCAGCGCATTGGCAGGCATGCCGGGAAGCCGGATTGCTACAGGCAGGGCTTTTTACCTGGGAACGCTGCGCGCAAGTCACCGCCAGCGCTTACCGCCAGGCTATGGGAGGTTGAATGCGGGTTCTTCATTTTTTCAAGACGTACCTGCCTGACTCGGTCGGCGGGATCGAGCAGGTAATTTTCCAGTTGTGCGAAAGCGGTGCCCTGCACGGCGTTGAAGGTAAAGTGCTGACACTCAGTGCCGATCCGACACCCGCGGCGATGCAGATCGCTCAACATGAAGTCCATCGAGCCAGGCTCGACATTCAGTTCGCCTCCACAGGGTTTTCCTGGAGCGTCTTCAAGCAGTTTCGCGAACTGGCAGCCGAGGCCGACGTGGTCAATTACCACTTTCCATGGCCGTTCATGGACCTGGTGCATTTCGCCAGCGACTTGAAAAAACCCAGCGTGGTGACCTACCACTCGGACATTATCCGCCAGAAACACCTGCTCAGACTTTACCGGCCGCTGATGAACCGCTTTCTGCACAGCGCCGACCGGATCGTCGCTGCATCGCCCAATTACCTGCACACCAGTGATGTGTTGCAACAGTTTCAGCACAAGACCCAAGTGATCCCCTATGGATTGAACAAGGCAGGCTACCCACAGCCGGACAGCGATCGAATGGCTCACTGGCGGCAAAAACTTGGCGACAAGTTCTTTCTGTTTGTGGGTGTGATGCGCTACTACAAAGGTTTGCACATCCTGCTCGACGCCCTGAAGGATCTGGATTATCCGACGGTGATTGTCGGTGCCGGCCCACTGGAAGCAGAGCTGCATGCCCAGGCGGCCGCCTTGGGTCTGCGCAATGTGCACTTCCTCGGACGCCTGGGGGACGAGGACAAGGTAGCGTTGCTGCAACTGAGCTACGCCATCGTGTTCCCATCGCACCTGCGCTCCGAAGCCTTCGGCATTTCGCTGCTTGAAGGCGCAATGTATGGCAAACCGATGATCTCCAGTGAGATCGGCACGGGCACCAGTTACATCAACATCCATGACGAGACCGGGCTGGTGGTGCCGCCGAGCAATCCATCGGCGTTTCGCGAGGCGATGCGCACGCTTTGGGAAAACCCTGTGCTGGCGGCGCAAATGGGCGAGAAAGCGCAGGCCCGTTATCAGAACCTGTTCACGGCAGACGAAATGGGTCGCAAATGGTCGGTGTTGTATGAGGAACTGCTGGAAGAGAAAGCCCTCGCCTACGCATGACGCTTTTTTACAGGACCGACTTGCCTCTGCCACCGCGTTCCAACAGTGGTACGATCCCGCGACTGTAGATGTCCATGGCTTGCGCACTGCGTGTACAAGCCGTCGACTCTCCCCATTGGCCCCTGACTTGCTGCTGACCGCCTATGCAACGCCTGCTCAACGACCGCCTGGACTGGAACCTGCTGCGCACCTTTCGGGTGATTGGCCAGGAGCAGAGCATCAGCCGCGCTGCCGCCCGCCTGCACCTGACGCAACCGGCAGTGAGTCAGGCGCTCAAGCGCCTGGAGGAACAACTGGGCCGCCAATTGATTGCCCGTCGCGGGCCACGTTTTGCCCTGACTGAAGTCGGCGAGCAGATCTTCGCCCTGGCCGGGGAAATCTACGGGCAAATGTCCCAGGTCAGTAGCGTGCTGGAACAACCGGCCGACGAAGTGATCGGCAAAGTGCGGTTGCTGATCATCAGCCGGATCTTCTCCGAGCGCTTTGATGACTTTCTCGCCGACTTCCACCGCCAATACCCGCGAGTGGATCTGGAAGTCGACGTGATGCGCAGTTCCGACATCGTCAGCGCCCTCCAGGAAAAAACCGCGACCCTCGGCCTGAGCCTCAATCGGCGCCCGCAGCCACGCCTGGAGCAGCGCTTGTTCCTGCGTCAACGCTATGCTTTTTTCTGCGGCAAGCACCATGGGATGTTCGGCCAGCAGGACGTCGCCGAAGGGGATTTGCAACGGGAGAACTTCGTCAGTTTCACCAGTGACCAGATCGGCGGCATGCTCTCGCCGCTGACGATTTTCCGCGATCAGCAGGGTTTCAGTGGTCGCATCGTCGCGTCCTCACCGAGCCTGGAAGAAGTCCGGCGACTGGTGATCGCCGGCTTCGGTATCGGCTGTCTGCCCGAACACGTGGTGGCGGCCGACGTCGACGCCGGATTGCTCTGGCGCCTGCCGCCCCACGAGGGGATTGCCGATGTGGACATTCATTTGCTGTGGAACCGCGAACAGCGCATGAGCCGTGCCGAGACGATCTTTCTCGAAAGCCTGCAACAACGGCTGACGGACTAAACGCGCAAGACTTGCGTCACCGGTTCACCGGCCTGCAAGCGTTCGAGCAAGCGCGGCTCGCTGCGATCCGAAGCCAGCGCCTGATCGATGACTGCCGCCGCCGATGCCGTGTCGAGAAACAACACGCCGTTGTCGTCCGCCAGCACCCAATCCCCCGGCTGCACCGTCACGCCGGCGCAGTGGATGGGCTGATTGATGACGCTGTCGCCACGACCGTGCAACTTGGTGGTCAACAGGCTGGTGCCTCGGGCGAACACCGGCAACCCGGCTTCACGCAGCTCCAGCAGATCGGTCACTGCGCCGTCCACCACAATACCCACCGCGCCGGCAAAGCGTGCCGCGCAACTGGTCACCGCACCGACCGGCGCATGCCGATGATCGCCACCGGTGTCGATCACCAGCACGTCGCCCGGCCTGATTTGCGCCAGGGCCCGGTTGACGGCAATGGCATCGGCGCCCACCAGTTTCAGGGTCAACGCACGGCCAACGACTTTCACATTGGGCACCATGGCCCGCAGTTGCGGATCGGCAAAACCCTCTTCGAGAAAGTGCCCGAGGGTCGGAAAGCTCACGGCCTTGAGCTGTTCGATCAGTTGCGACTCATCCATGCTGCGGCTCCCCGGCAATCAGTTCGGCAACACAGTCGATCTCCAGCGATACGCCCCACAATGCCACGCACACCGTGGTGCGCGCCGGTGGCGCATGGCCGAGGAACTCGCGGTACACGGCGTTGAACGGCTCCAGTTGCGCAGGGTCGGTCAGGTAGGCATTGACCTTGATCACATGGCTGAAACCGGAGCCCGCCTCGATCAGGATCGCTTCGAGATTGCGCAAGGTTTGCCGTACCTGCTCGGGGAAATCAGCAGGCTGTTCGTCGAGCCTGCCGTGGGCCGGAATCTGCCCGGCGGTGAACACCAGGTGGCCGCTGACCACGGCCTGGGAGTAAGGCCCGACCGGGTCGATGTAGCCCGGGGCCGATTGAATTCTGCGCATGTTGTAGAACTCCAGATGTCAGGCCGTAGCCGATTTGAAGGGTTTACCGGGGGCCAGATCGTCTGTGGGGACGACGCTGGGGATCTCGCTGATGTCCTTCTTGAAGGTCTCGGTCAACAGCAACAGGGCCACCAGTGAAATCAATGCCGCACCGATCATGTACCAGGCCACCGACGAACCTTTGCCCGTCGCGGCCAGCAATGCCGTGGTGACGATGGGCGTCGCCGCGCTGCCGAGCAGGCCGGACAACATGTAGCTGATGGACAAACCGGAATAACGCACCCGGGTGCCGAACAGCTCGGCGAGGAAGGTCGCGATCGGCCCGTAGTTGGCGGCGAATGCGGTCATCAACAACAGATAACCGAACACCACCATCGACAGCTCCTTGGTGTCCATCAGCCAGAACATCGGAAACGCCACCAGCGCTTCGGCGATGATGCCGCCGACAATGATCGGTTTGCGTCCGAAGCGGTCCGAAAGCGCACCGAACACCGGCAACATGACAATGCACCAGGCGCAGGACAGCAGCACCACACCGAGCATCACGCTGCGGCTGAAGCCGAGGTTCTGTGTGCCATAGGTCAAGCCGAACGCCACGATAATGTTGAACGAAGCGCCCGTGGACATGGTGGCAATACCCCCCAGCAGCACTTGCTTCCAGTACTTGCGGAACACTTCCGCCAACGGCATTTTCACTTGCACTTCGGCTTCCTTGACCTTGTTGAAAGCCGGGGTTTCCGAGATGTTCAGGCGGATATACAAACCGACGGCGATCAGCAACACGCTGGCCAGGAACGGAATACGCCACCCCCAGGCCAACAGATCCTCCGGGGACAGCCACGCCGCGATCAACAGGAATGCCAGGTTGGCAATCATGGTCCCGGCCGGCACGCCGATCTGCACCCAGGAGCCGTACAAGCCACGCTTGTTGGCCGGCGCATGCTCCACCGCCATCAGCACCGCCCCGCCCCATTCGCCCCCCAATGCCAGGCCTTGCACGACCCGCAGCAGCAACAACAGGATCGGCGCCCAGATACCGATGGTTGCAAAGTCAGGCAACAAGCCGATGGCGAAGGTGGCCGCGCCCATGGTCAGCAGCGAGATCAACAGCATCGACTTGCGCCCCAGGCGATCACCGAAATGCCCGAACAACGCCGCGCCGACAATCCGTGCCAGATACGCCGAAGCGAAGGTGCCGAAAGCCAGCAGCGTTCCGATCAGCGGCACGAAATCCGGGAAGAACACTTTGTTGAACACCAGCGCTGAAGCCGTGGCAAACACGAACAAGTCGTACCACTCCACGGTGGTGCCGATCACACTGGCCACCGCGACTTTTTTCATACTGATTGCAACTTCCGGTGGTGCGCCGGACTTTTCTGCGGACGATAGATCGCTCATCACTGTCTCCAGGAATTTATTTAATTGTTTTGACTGGCAGTAAAACGGTTGAGGCGAAGGTTGTTGTTATGACTTACGGGAAGCTGGTCCCTGTAGGAGCGAGCCTGCTCGCGATGAACTCAAGAACACCGCGTTTAACCGGCAAACACGCGAAATCGTTAACGACCATCGCGAGCGAGCTCGCTCCTACCGGGGGTGTGTTAGTTCAATATCCCAATACTCGGTCGGCACAGTTGAGTAACGGCTCGCCAGCATTCAGGCGACGGAAGTTCTCCGCTACTTGTTCGGCAATACAGTCATGGGACGCCGCCGAAGCCATATGCGGGGTGATGGTGACACCGGGCATTGTCCAGAGCCGGTGATCGACCGGCAGCGGTTCCTGCTCGAACACATCCAGCAAGGCGCCGCGCAAATGTCCGCTCGCCAGGGCCTGTTCGAGATCGTCGATGTTCAAATGACCGCCCCGGCCACAGTTGATCAGTGCCGCGCCGCTGGCAAGCTGTTCGAAAGTGGCTCGTCCGAGAATCCCGCGGGTTTCGCTGGTGAGTGGCAACAGGTTGATCAGCAACTCGATGCCGTCGAGAAAAGGATGCAACGCATCACCCCCGGCGAAGGTGCGCACACCGGGCAAGTCCTTGCTGCGCCGCGCCCAGCCGCGCACGTCGTAACCGGCTGCGACCAGATCCAGAGCAATCGCGCTGCCCAGCGATCCGAGCCCCATCACACCGACCTTGAACTGCCCCGCCGCCCGTTGCAGCGGCCGCTCCCAGCGTTGCTCCCGCTGGTGCGACAACACCTGATCGAAACCGCGGTGATAGTGGATCACCGCCCAGCGCACGTACTCGGTCATCCCCTGGCGATGGCCCGGGTCGACCACACGGCAAACCGGCAGGTCCGGGCACGACGGATCGTGATCGAGGTGATCGATACCGGCGGCCACCGAGTGAATCACCTGCAGGTTCGGCAATGCGCCGAGACTGCCCGGCAAGGGAAACCAGCACGCCGCCATCTGTGCATTGGCGGCCCGGGAATCGTCGGCCAGCACGGCGGTGAGCTGCGGCGCACTGCGGGCAAACGCCGCCTGCAATTGCTTGAGCAGCAAGGTGTCGCGGGACAGCAGAACCACAGTGTTGATGACGGCGTTCATGACAAATATGACTCGCGCTGGGATTCGATCAACGTCAGGGCGGCCTCCCAGGCCAGGTCGATGATGTTGTCCTGCTCATCGCGGTCGAACTGCTCGGCGGTGTGCGCGCAGACTTCCGGCGATGGGTAATGCAGTGCCGAACCACCGGCCAGCGCCTGCACCTGGGCCTGACAGGCCCGCTCCAGGAAGTGGATTTCCTGGAACGCCTGGGCCACGCCCGAACCACCCACCAGCAAACCGTGGTTGCGCAGGATCATCGCCCGGTGCGGACCGAGGTCGGCAATCAAGCGCTCGCGCTCATCCAGCGACAGCGCGATGCCCTCATAGGTGTGATAGGCCAGCTTGCCGTAGAACTTCAGCGCATGCTGACTGATCGGCAGTAGGCCTTGCTTCTGCGCCGCGACCGCCATGCCGGCCGCCGTGTGGGTATGGATCACACAGTTCAGGTCCGGACGCGCCATGTGGATCGCCGAGTGAATCACGAAGCCGGCAGCGTTGACCCGATGGCCCGCGTACTCCGGGTCGACCACCCGCCCTTCCTGATCGATGCGCACCAGGTCCGAGGCGCGCATGCGGTCGAAGATCACCCCGTAGCGGTTGATCAGGAAGTGATGCTCAGGCCCCGGAATCCGCAGGGTGATATGGGTGTCGATCAGGTCGGTCATGCGAAAGTGCGCGACCAGTCGATACAGCGCAGCCAGTTCGCAACGGGCTCGCCATTCAACCGGGTCGATGTGTGCAGGTTTACTCACGAATACACCTCTTTAGCAGCGTGGGTGACGACCGGGTTGGCGCGCAGGCGGGCCAGGCCGCAAACACCGATCAGGGACAGGGCCGAGAGCAAGGTGAAGAACACCGCCAGCGGCAACCATTGTCCGGAAAACTTGCTGGCCAGCAGGGTGCCAATCAGCGGCGTGGTGCCGCCGGCCACGGCGCAAGCCAATTGGTACGCGATGGAAATGCCCGAGTAGCGCAGGTGCACCGGGAAGGCCTGGGTCATGTAGCCGGCGATCACCGCGTAAAGCGCCGAGAGAATCACCACTGCCAGGGCAATGCCGGCAGTCATGAACACAATGTTCTGCGTGCCTACCAGCAGGAACATCGGGTATGGCGTGACCATGCAAAGCAACGCGACCCATTTGAGAAAACGACCTTCGCCGATACGTTCGGCGATCAACGCCGAGAGCGGTTGTGAGAGCAACTGGATGACGGTCACCAGAAACAGGCAATCGAGAATCGTCGATCGGGCAATGCCCTGATATTGGGTGACATAGGTGATCATGAAGGTGTTGGTGAAGAAGAACCCGGCCGAGCCGATGGTCACGGCAGCGGCGGCGAACAGGATCTGCCGCCAGCAGGTACGGATCACGTCCATCACCGGGTATTTGGCGGTCTCGTTGTTGTCCTTGGCCTTGGCGAATTCCGGCGACTCGTGAACGCCGGAACGGATCAACAGCCCGACCATCATCAACACGCCGCTGGCGAGGAACGGCAAGCGCCAACCCCAGGCGAGGAAATCCTCTGGCTCAAGGGACGTCACCAGACGGAAAGCGATCAGTGCCAGCAACAAACCGGCGGGACTGCCGAGCTGGGCGAACGATGCGTAGAACGTCTTGCGCTTGGCCGGCGCGTGTTCGCTCGCCATCAACACCGCCCCACCCCACTCACCACCGACCGAAATGCCCTGAATGACACGCAGCACGATCAGACCAATGGGTGCCCAGATGCCGGCACTGGCGTAGCTCGGCAACAGGCCAATACCCGCCGTGGCTACGCCCATCAAGGCCATGGTCACCAACAGCATTTTCTTGCGCCCGAGACGATCCCCCAGATGACCGAACACCATCCCGGCCATGGGACGGGCAATGAAGCCGACCGCGAAACTGCCGAACGCCGCCAGGGTACTCATGACCGGGTCGCTGCTGGGGAAGAACACTTGCCCAAGGACCAGCGCCGCCGCGGTGGCGTAGATGTAAAAGTCGTAGAACTCGATGGTCGTGCCAATGAAGGCAGCGGCCGCGGCTCGGCGCGGCTGGGGAGTAGTGTGCATGCAAGGACCCTGTGTACTTATAGTTTTTGGGCAGGTGTTAAGGCTGATGACGGTTGCGCTCTTTGGCACTTGTGGGCTTTATCGCTTCCATGCCAGGATTAGTCAATTTTCAATTCCTTATCTTTACTATTAGCACTGCTACTGCATGAGGTTTTATGCCTTCCACTTCCAACCCGTGGGTCGGCCGCCGCTTTCTCAATGACCGCCTCGACTGGAACCTGCTGCGCACCTATCTGGTCATCGGCCAGGAAGGCAGCATGAGCCGCGCCGCCGCGCGACTGCACATCACCCAGTCGGCCGTCAGCCAGGCGCTGAAACGACTGGAAGAACAACTGGAATGCGTGTTGATTGCCCGCAGCGGACGACGCTTTGATCTGACGGAAACCGGGGAAGAAGTCCTGCGCATAGCGGCGGATATCTACGGAGATATTTCACGCCTGGGGACGGTAGTGGAGAGTCGTCACGACGACGTGGTGGGCAAGATCCGCATCCTCACCGTCAGCGGTGTGCAGGCTCGGCATTACGATGACTTCCTCGCTGATTTCCATGAAACCCATCCGAAAATCGAGCTGGAAGTCGAGGTCATGGGCAGTTCGAACATCATCAGTTCGCTGCTGCAAAAAACTGCGACAGTCGGCGTTGGCCTGTGCCGCTTGCCACAGCCACGACTGGAACAACGGGTACTGTTTCGCGAGACCTATGCTTACTTTTGTGGCCAACGTCACCGGCTGTTCGGGCAACAGAATCTGACCCTGGAACAACTGGCGGCGGAAAACTTCGTCAGCTTCACCAGCGATCAACTCGGCGGCAATCTTTCACCCCTGACGCTGTTCCGCGACCAGCAAGGCTTCACCGGCAAGATCGTCGCCTCCTCCACCAGTTTCGAAGAAATTTACCGCTTGATCTGCGCGGGTTACGGCATCGGCGCCTTGCCCACCCATCTGGTGCGCCGGGATGTCGAGCAAGGTCTGCTCTGGCGCTTGCCGCCGGAAGACGGGGTGGTGGATTTCGATATCCAGCTGTTGTGGAATCGCGAACAGAAGATGAGCCAGGCTGAATCGGTGTTCCTCGAGAGCTTCCAGCACATGCTCAGCATCCGTGAGCCTGTGCTGTGAAGCCATGAAGGTTCAGACGTGAGGATCGCCCGGTGCCTTGCTCGGCGCTGCGTACTGCGGCTTGAGATGCCCGTCCTGATCGAGTAGCCAGGCGTCCATGATCTCCCGCACGACCGGTCCGGCGACACGGCCACCCGCCTCGCCGTTTTCGATCATCACCGAAATCACGATTTTCGGGTGCTCGGCCGGGGCAAAACCGACGAACAAGGCGTTGTCGCGGTTACGCTCACGGGTTTTCTCCCGGTTGTAGCGCTCGCCCTGCTTGATCGCCACCACTTGCGCGGTACCACTCTTACCGGCGATACGGTACTGCGCGCCCGCGGCTGCGGCCCGGGCAATCCCGCGGGCATCGTGCATCACCATCTGCATGCCATGGTTGACCTGCTCCCAGTCGCGAGGATCCTTGAGCAGAATGTTCGGCATCGGATGCTCATCCACCGGCGCGACACCGTCCACGGTTTTGGCCAGGCGCGGGCGATTCCACACACCTTTGTTGGCAATCAGCGCCGTCGCCTGGGCCAACTGCAGTGGCGTGACCTGCATGTAGCCCTGGCCGATACCGAGAATCACCGTCTCGCCCGGATACCAGGCCTGACGACGGGTGGCGCGTTTCCAGGCTTGGGATGGCATCAGGCCGGTGGACTCTTCATTCATGTCCAGGGAGACTTTCTCACCCAGTCCGAACATGGCCATGTAGTCGTGCAGACGATCGATACCGAGCTTGTGTGCCAGGTCATAGAAGTAGGTGTCGTTGGAACGCATGATCGCCGCATCCATATCCACCCAGCCGTCGCCGCTGTGGTTCCAGTTGCGGTATTTGTGATCGAAATCCGGCAGCTGGTAATAACCGGGGTCGAACACACGGGTCTGTGGTGTGACGACACCGGCATCGAGGCCAGCGATTGCCATTTCCGGCTTGATGGTCGAACCCGGCGCATAGAGACCGCGCAGCACACGGTTGAACAGCGGTCGGTCGATGGAGTCCCGTAGCGTGGAGTACTCCTTGGAACTGATACCGGTGACGAACAGATTCGGATCGAAACTCGGGTTGCTGACCATGGCCAACACTTCACCGGTCGAGGGATCCAGTGCGACCACCGAGCCACGGCGATCGCCCAAGGCTTGCTCGGCGGCTTCCTGAAGCTTGACGTCGAGGCTCAGGACAATGTTTTCGCCTGGCACCGGGTCAGTGTGCTTGAGCACTCGCAGGACGCGGCCCTGGGCATTGGTTTCGACTTCCTCATAACCGACATGGCCGTGCAGTTGTTTCTCGTAGAATTTTTCAATCCCGGTCTTGCCGATGGATTGGGTGCCTCGATACTCCACGGTATCCAGAGCCTTTGACTCTTTCTCGTTGATACGTCCGACGTAGCCGACCGAATGGGCGAAGTGCTCGCCCAATGGATAATGCCGAACGAACTGCGGCTCGACATCGAGGCCCGGCAAGCGGAACTCGTTGACGGCGAGTACGGCAATTTGCTCTTCGCTCAGTTCATAGAACAACGTCACAGGTACGAAGGGGTGACGTGCCTGCTTCATCGCCTTGTCGAACTGCGAGCGGTCTTCAGCGGGCAAATGCAGGAAATTGACTACCTCGTCCAGCTCTTCGTTTACATCGGTAGCACGTTCGCGGGTGATGGTCAGATTGTAGCTGGGACGGTTATCCGCGAGAAGTACGCCGTTGCGGTCGTAGATCAACCCGCGAGTCGGTGTAATTGGCAGGACATGTACGCGATTGTTTTCGGAGATGGTCGAGTGATAGTCGAACTCGACCACCTGCAGGACATACAGGCGCACTACCAGCGCACAGGTGACAGCGGCAACGAACAAGCCGCAGGCCATCAGCCTTTTATTGACCAGGCGTGTCTCTTTCTCGTGGTCCTTGATGGGTATCGGTTCGGGCATTTCTACAGCAACTCTTTGAAAAGAATGCCGATCCGTGGGCGCAAACTCAGTCCATTAAAAATGAGCTGCACCTTAGCAAAAGCGCGGAGTCAGGTTTATGTGATTTTTTTTACAGTGACCTTGTAGGAGCGAGCTCGCTCGCGATGGACGTTAACGATGACGCGGGAAACCTGATGCCCCGCAGCGCTCTCGGGTTTTTCGCGAGCGGGCTCGCGCCTACAGGGACGCCAAAAACAAAACCCCTACCTGCATACGCAGATAGGGGTTTCGGAATTTAATCTTGACGATGACCTACTCTCACATGGGGAAACCCCACACTACCATCGGCGATGCATCGTTTCACTGCTGAGTTCGGGA
>NZ_JAHBDG010000036.1:0-54620 GCF_019956305.1 Pseudomonas sp. BF-B-30
TGTCAGTCGACAACATTGCTGGCAATGCCGACGCCTTCGCGAGCAAGCCCGCTCCCACAAGGGGCATCGAATCCACCATTGACTGCGTCGATAGTCACCATCAATTCAATGAAGTTCTCTTAAAAAATCCACGGCGTAACATCTGCTCCATACCAACCCATAAGCACCCCGGAGCACACGATCATGAAACGCCAGACCCTCCTCAGCATCGCTTTCTCGGTTTTCGCAGTTAACGCTTTCGCCGCTACCTCTGCTCAACCTGTGGTCGCCGAAGGCGGCTCCGATCGCCTGATCGAGAATCGTGTCGCCGAAGGTGGTTCGGATCGCCTGATCGAAAACCGCGTCGCCGCCGATGGCTCCGACAAACTGATGCAAAACCGCGTTGCTGAAGGTGGCTCGGACAAACTGATCCAAAACCGCGTAGCCGAAGGCGGCTCGGACAAACTCCTGCAAAACCGCGTAGCCGAAGGCGGTTCGGATCGTCTGATCGAAAGCCGCGCTGTCTGAATGCAGTGCTTTACCGCAGGAATCGACGAGAACCCGGCCTCATCAGCCGGGTTTTTTTACACCTTTTAAAAGTCCTTCCCGACACGCATAGCGCCTCGCCCGCCCCCCTTTTATCGCCATCCAGCCAGAAACTCCGTTCGGGGACTTGTGCTTCCGGTATTATGGTATACCATCAGACGCACAGACACCCAAACCTCTACGGAGCAGCTCATGAGTTTCGAAATCCGCAAGATCGTCAGCTATGTCGAAGAAACCTTTATTGAAGGCGGCAAAGCCACCGATAAGCCCGTGACCATGGTCGGTCTGGCCGTGGTGATGAAGAACCCCTGGCTGGGCAACGGCTTCGTCGAAGACCTGAAACCACAGATCCGCGCCAACTGCTCCGACCTCGGCGCACTGATGGTCGAGCGTCTGGTGGGCATCATTGGCGGCGCCGAGAAAATCGAGGCGTACGGCAAAGCTGCGGTGGTCGGTGCCGATGGCGAAATCGAGCACGCTTCGGCGGTGATCCACACCCTGCGCTTCGGCAACCATTACCGCGAAGCGGTCAAGGCCAAGAGCTACCTGAGCTTCACCAACAAGCGCGGCGGCCCGGGCACCTCGATTCAGATCCCGATGATGCACAAGGACGACGAAGGCCTGCGCTCGCACTACATCACCTTGGAAATGCAGATCGAAGACGCGCCGCGTGCCGACGAAATCGTCGTGGTCCTGGGTTGCGCCGATGGCGGCCGCCTGCACCCGCGCATCGGCAACCGCTACATCGACCTGGAAGAACTGGCCGCCGAAAAAGCCCAGTAACCGGCCAGCAGAACGACAACAAGAAGGCATTGCAGGAGCGCTCCATGATTCGGCTCACCGCTGAACTCACCCCGGCTGGCACCAGTTACCTGGCGACCGGCCAAGGCCAGCCCGTGGTCTTGATCCACGGCGTGGGCCTGAACAAAGAAATGTGGGGCGGCCAGATCGTTGGCCTGGCCACGAAGTACCGCGTCATCGCCTACGACATGCTCGGCCATGGCGCCAGCCCGCGCCCGGAGAGTGGCACGCCGCTGCTCGGCTATGCCGACCAGTTGCTGGAGCTGCTCGACCACCTGCAATTGCCCAAGGCAACGGTGATCGGTTTTTCCATGGGCGGGTTGGTGGCGCGGGCCTTTGCCCTGCACTACGCACAACGCCTGGAAGGCCTGGTGGTGCTCAACAGCGTGTTCAACCGCAGTGCCGAACAGCGCGCCGGGGTCATCGCCCGCACCAGCCAGGCTGCCGAACACGGACCGGACGCCAATGCCGAAGCCGCACTGTCGCGCTGGTTCAGCCGTGAATACCAGGCCGCGAACCCGGCGCAGATCGCCGCGATTCGCCAGACCCTGGCCGGCAATGACCCTCAGGGTTACCTAACCACTTATGAACTGTTCGCCACCCAGGACATGTACCGCGCCGACGACCTGGCCAGCATCCAGGTGCCGACGCTGATCGCCACCGGCGAACTGGACCCCGGCTCAACCCCGGAAATGGCCCGGCAACTGGCCGAACGCATTCCCGGCGCGACCGTTGCCGTACTCGCCGAGCAACGGCATATGATGCCGGTAGAGTCGCCACGCCTGGTCAACCAGCTGTTGCTGGAGTTTCTGCAGACCGCGCACTCCAAACAAAACCAGATCAAGGGGATCGTTGCATGACACTCGCACGCTTCCAGATGTGCATCGGCGGTGAATGGGTCGATGCCCTGTCCGGCAAGACCTTCGAAAGCCTCAACCCGGCGCTGGCCGAACCCTGGGCTGAACTGCCCGATGCCGACGAAGCCGATGTCGAGCGTGCCGTGCAGGCTGCGCAGACGGCTTTCGACAGCCCGGCATGGCGCGGTTTGACGGCCACCGCTCGCGGCAAATTGCTGCGACGCCTGGGCGACCTGATCGCCGAGAACAAAGAACAACTGGCGCAGCTCGAAAGCCGCGACAACGGCAAGCTGATCCGCGAAACCCGTGGCCAGGTCGGCTATTTGCCGGAGTTCTTCCACTACACCGCAGGCCTGGCGGACAAGCTCGAAGGCGGCACCCTGCCGCTGGACAAGCCGGACCTGTTTGCCTACACCGTGCACGAAGCCATGGGTGTGGTTGCCGCGATCATTCCGTGGAACAGCCCGCTGTACCTGACCGCGATCAAACTCGCCCCGGCGCTTGCCGCGGGCAACACCATCGTGATCAAACCGTCGGAACACGCTTCGGCGACCATCCTCGAACTGGCGCGCCTGGCGCTGCAAGCCGGGATTCCGCCGGGGGTGGTCAACGTCGTCACCGGCTATGGCCCGAGCACCGGCGCCGCCCTCACCCGCCATCCGCTGATCCGCAAGATCGCTTTTACCGGCGGCGCGGCGACGGCGCGGCATGTGGTGCGCAGCAGTGCGGAGAACTTCGCCAAGCTGTCGCTGGAGCTGGGCGGCAAATCGCCGAACATCATCTTCGCCGACGCCGACCTCGACAGCGCGATCAACGGCGCTATCGCCGGGATCTATGCCGCCTCCGGGCAGAGCTGCGTCTCCGGTTCGCGCTTGCTGGTGCAGGACGAAATCTACGACGAATTCGTCGGTCGTCTGGTGGAACGCGCCAAGCGCATCCGCATTGGCAACCCGCAGGACGACAGCAGCGAAATGGGCCCGATGGCCACCGCGCAGCAACTGGCCGTGGTCGAAGGCCTGGTGGCCGATGCCATCGCCGAAGGCGCGCGCCTGCGCCTGGGCGGCAAGCGTCCAGAGAATCTGGGTGACGGCTGGTTCTACGAACCGACGCTGTTCGAGTGCGACCGCAATTCGATGAAGATCATGCAGGAAGAAGTCTTTGGTCCGGTGGCTTCGGTCATCCGTTTCAAGGACGAAGCCCAGGCGCTGGAGATTGCCAACGACTCGCAGTTCGGCCTCGCCGCCGGCATCTGGACCCGCGACCTGGGCCGCGCCCATCGCCTGGCCCGGGACGTGCGTTCGGGGATCATCTGGGTCAACACCTACCGTGCAGTCTCGGCCATGGCGCCGATCGGCGGCTTCAAGAACAGCGGCTATGGACGCGAAAGCGGCATCGATTCGGTGCTGGCCTACACCGAGCTGAAAACGGTGTGGATCAACCTGTCCCAGGCACCGATGCCTGATCCCTTCGTGATGCGCTAGGAGTCCTGGAAAATGATCGAACCCGGCATTTACAAAGACGTGATGAGCTCGTTCCCGTCCGGGGTCACGGTGGTCACCACCCTGGACCCGGACGGCGGCATCGTCGGCATCACCGCCAGCGCCTTCAGTGCGCTGTCGATCGACCCGGCACTGGTGCTGTTCTGCCCCAACTACGGCTCCGATACCTACCCAGTGCTGCGCGACAGCAAGCAGTTCGCAATTCACCTGCTGTCCGCCGACCAGACCGCCGAGGCCTATGCCTTCGCCGGTAAAGGCAAGGACAAGGCCAAAGGAATCGAGTGGCACTTGAGCGAACGGGGTAACCCGATCCTGGCCAAGGCCACGGCGATCATCGAGTGCGAACTGTGGCGCGAATACGACGGCGGCGATCACGCGATCATCGTCGGCGCGGTGAAGAACCTGATCCTGCCCGACCAACCGGTGACGCCGATGATCTACCACAAAGGCAAACTGGGCCCCCTGCCCACCCTGGCCTGATGGTTGAACACAATCCCCCTGTGGGAGCGGGCTTGCTCGCGAAGTGGCCGGCACATCCAACATTGATGGCGCCTGATACACCGCCTTCGCGAGCAAGCCCGCTCCCACAGGGTCCACCACTCTACTAAGGAGCCGGCATGAGCCCAGCAGCCTCGCAACTGTTCCGCCAACAGGCCTACATCAATGGCCAGTGGCTGGACGCGCCGGATGGCGCCTGTCAGGACATCTTCAACCCGGCCACCGGTGAACTGATCGGCCAGGTGCCGAACCTCGGCGCCGAGCATGCGCGCCTGGCTATCGAGGCCGCCAACAAGGCCTGGCCGGCCTGGCGCGCGCTGACCGCCAAGGAGCGCAGCAATACGCTCAAGCGCTGGCATGCCTTGATGCTGGAGAACGCCGACGCCCTGGCACACATCCTCACCCTCGAACAAGGCAAGCCACTGGCCGAAGCCAAAGGCGAAATCCTCTACGCCGCGAGCTTCATCGAGTGGTTCGCCGAAGAGGCCAAGCGCATCTACGGCGACACCATTCCCAGCCACAAGGGCGATGCGCGCATCGTGGTCAGCAAGGAGCCGATTGGCGTCGTCGCGGCCATCACGCCGTGGAACTTCCCGGCGGCGATGATCACCCGCAAGGCCGGCCCGGCACTGGCGGCCGGTTGCCCGTGCATCGTCAAGCCGGCTCCGGAAACTCCGTTCTCGGCACTGGCCATGGCTGCGCTGGCGGAACAGGCCGGGATTCCAGCGGGCATTTTCAACGTGATCACCGGCGATGCCATCGCCATCGGTGGCGAGCTGACCGGCAGCAGCCTTGTGCGCAAACTGTCGTTCACCGGCTCCACCGCCATCGGCAAACTGCTGATGGCCCAGTGCGCGCCGACCCTGAAAAAAGTCTCGCTGGAGCTGGGCGGCAACGCGCCGTTCATTGTCTTCGACGATGCCGATCTGGAACGCGCGGTTGACGGCGCGCTGATCGCCAAATTCCGCAACGCCGGGCAGACCTGCGTCTGCGTCAATCGCTTCCTGGTGCAGGCCGGCATCCACGACGCCTTTGTCGCACGCCTGGCCGAGCGGGTTTCGCAACTCAAGGTCGGCAGCGGTTTCGATGATGGCGTCACCCAAGGGCCACTGATCAACGAGCGCGCCGTGGCCAAGGTCGAAGAACACGTGCAAGACGCTCTGGCCCACGGAGCACAACTGCTGTGCGGCGGCGAACGCCATGCCCTGGGCAATGGATTCTTCCAGCCGACCGTGCTTATCGACGTCACCACCCGGATGAAAGTCGCCCGGGATGAAACCTTTGGCCCGTTGGCCGCCGTGTTCCGTTTCGACACCGAGGCCCAGGCCGTCGAGATGGCCAACGACACCGAATTCGGCCTCGCCGCCTACTGCTACACCCGCGACCTGGGCCGCGCCTGGCGCATGAGCGAGGCGCTGGAGTACGGCATGGTCGGGATCAACGAAGGGCTGATTTCCACTGAGGTCGCGCCATTCGGCGGGATCAAGTCCTCGGGGCTGGGCCGTGAAGGGTCGAAGTACGGCATCGAGGATTACCTGGAACTCAAATACACCTTGATGGGCGGCCTTTGAGCCCGCGGGAGCTACGCAAATGAACAACGAAAAGTATGAAAAAGGCCTGAAGATCCGTACCCAGGTGCTGGGTGAGGCCTACGTCAATCGTTCCATCGAGAACGCCGACGACTTCACCCGACCGTTGCAGGAAATGGTCACCGAGTATTGTTGGGGTCATGTCTGGGGTCGTGAGGGTTTGTCGCTCAAGGAGCGCAGCATGATCAACCTGGCGATGATCTCGGCCCTCAACCGGCCCCATGAACTCAAACTGCATGTACGCGGCGCCTTGCGTAACGGCCTGAGTCGTGAGCAAATACGCGAAATATTGCTTCAGGTCGGCATTTATTGCGGTGTCCCCGCTGCCGTAGACAGTTTCCGGCTCGCCCGTGAAGCCTTCGCCGAAGCCGATGCCGAGGCCTCCAGTTAACCCTTGGCTGTTTGATCTGACCGGGCACCCAGATTCCCGTAATCGAAGTGCTCTTTTTTGCATGGACAGCCACAATCAGAGCGGACCCCATGAAACGCCTGCCACTCGACGACAGCTTCAAGGTCAATCGCAACCCCGTTACCCTGCGCGAAATCGTGCTGGATAAACTGCGAAGCGCCATCATGAACTTCCAGCTCCTGCCGGGAGACCGTCTGGTCGAACGCGATCTGTGCGATCGCCTGGGCGTCAGCCGTACCTCCGTGCGCGAAGCCTTGCGTCACCTGGAATCCGAAGGCCTGGTGGAGTTCGCCGACGCCAAGGGCCCGCGTGTCGCGATCATCACCCTGGCCGATGCCGTGGACATCTACGAGCTGCGCTGCGTACTCGAAGGGCTGATCGTGCAACTGTTCACCCTGCGCGCCAAGGCCAAGGACATCAAGGCCCTGGAAAAAGCCCTCGAAGAAAATCGCAAGGCGCTCAAAGACGGTGAGCTGCAACAGGTCATCGACTCGGTGCAAGGTTTCTACGATGTGCTGCTCGAAGGCTCGGGCAACCATGTCGCGGCCACTCAATTGCGCCAGTTGCAGGCACGCATCAGCTACCTGCGCGCGACCTCGGTATCCCAGGAGAACCGTCGCGGCGCCAGTAACCAGGAAATGGAACGCATGGTCGAGGCGATCAAGGGCGGTGATCCGCTGGCCGCCCACCAGGCTTGCGTCGACCACGTGCGTGCGGCCGCTGCCGTGGCCCTGGACTACCTCAAGCGCAAGCAGGAAGAAACCGGCGACATCCCGGCGATTACCTTGCCCATCGCGCTGAAAGAACCGCGCATAGGTCGCTGAAATGTTCAGCCCGAGCTTTTGCCCCAAGTGCGGCAGCGCAGACCTCAGGTCACAGTTGCCGCCGGGCGATACGCACGAGCGCCTGATGTGCCGCGGCTGCGGCTACATCCATTACGTCAATCCGAAAATCATTGCCGGCTGCATCATCGAGCAGGACGGCAAATATTTGCTGTGCCAACGCGCGATTCCGCCGCGTCCGGGCACCTGGACCCTGCCGGCAGGCTTCATGGAAAGTGGCGAGACCACCGAACAGGCGGCCTTGCGTGAAGTCTGGGAAGAAAGCGGCGTGCGTGCCGAAATCGTCTCGCCCTATTCGATCTTCAGCGTGCCGAAGATCAGCGAGGTGTACATCATCTTCCGCGCCATCGCGCTGGAGATTACCGGGCAGTACGGCCCGGAAACCCTCGACTACAAGTTCTTCGCACCCGAGGACATTCCCTGGGACAGCATCTACTATCCGGCGATCCGGCAGATCCTTGAGCGCTATATCGAGGAGCGCCAGGCCGGGGTTTATGGCATCTACATGGGCAATGACGACAGCGGGAAGATTCACTTCATTCGCTGAAAAAACCCCATTCCCCCTGTAGGAGCGAGCCTGCTCGCGATGGTCGTCAACGATGACGCGTGCTGACTGACCGAACGCGTTGCTCTAACGTTTTTCGCGAGCAGGCTCGCTCCTACAGGGCAAGCGGTGTTGGTCAGAGCGGCGCCATGCCCTCGACGATAATGACCTCTGCCTTCGCCACGCCTTCGCGATGTCCCCTGGCCTCCTGATACAACGCCGAGTGATAGCAAGCCACCGCCTGCTCATAGGAATCAAACTCGATCACCACACTGCGCTGCGGCGTAGGCCGGCCTTCCATCGCCTCGCTGCGCCCGCCCCGCGCCAGAATCCGACCGCCATACAGGGCAAACGCCTTCGGCGCCCGCTGGGTGTATTGGCTGTATTGATCGGGGTCGGTGATGTCCACGTGAGCAATCCAGTACGCCTTCATAGTGACCTCTCGGTTTGTTTTGTATTATGGTATACCAAAATACCCATCCAACAAACACTGAGACTCCAGCATGGCCTTCAACAGCATCGAAGAAATCATCGAAGATTACCGCCTCGGCAAAATGGTCCTGCTGGTGGACGACGAAGACCGGGAAAACGAAGGCGACCTGCTGCTGGCCGCCGACTGCTGCACGCCCGAGGCGATCAGCTTCATGGCCCGCGAAGCCCGTGGCCTGATCTGCCTGACCTTGACCGACGAGCACTGCAAACGCCTGGGCCTGGAGCAGATGGTGCCGAGCAACGGCAGCGTGTTCAGCACCGCCTTCACCGTGTCCATCGAGGCCGCCGTCGGGGTGACCACCGGAATCTCCGCCGCCGATCGTGCCTGCACCGTGGCCGCCGCCGTCGCTGCCAACGCCGGCCCTGCCGACATCGTGCAACCCGGCCATATCTTCCCGTTACGTGCCCGGGAAGGCGGCGTGCTGACCCGCGCCGGTCATACCGAGGCCGGTTGCGACCTGGCCCGCCTGGCCGGCCATACCCCGGCCTCGGTGATCGTCGAAGTGATGAACGACGACGGCACCATGGCCCGGCGCCCTGACCTGGAAGTGTTTGCGCGCAAGCACGGGATCAAGATCGGCACCATCGCCGACCTGATCCACTACCGCCTCAGCACCGAACACACCATCGTGCGCATCGGTGAACGTGATCTGCCCACCGTGCACGGCACCTTTCGTCTGATCACCTTTGAGGATCGCATCGAAGGCGGTGTCCACATGGCCATGGTCATGGGCGATCTGCGTCGCGATGAGCCGACGCTGGTGCGCGTGCATGTGATTGACCCGTTGCGCGATCTGGTCGGTGCCGAGTACAGCGGGCCGACCAACTGGACCTTGTGGGCCGCCTTGCAGCGTGTCGCCGCCGAAGGCCACGGAGTGGTGGTGGTGCTGGCCAATCACGAATCCTCCCAGGCGTTGCTCGAACGCGTGCCGCAATTGACCCAGACGCCCCGGCAGTTCAGCCGTTCGCAGTCACGGATTTATTCGGAGGTGGGCACCGGTGCGCAGATCCTGCAAAACCTGGGCGTGGGCAAGCTGCGCCATCTCGGGCCGCCGCTGAAATATGCCGGTTTGACCGGGTATGACCTGGAGGTGGTGGAGAGTATTCCATTCACCGAGTGACTCTTGGTTTAACGCAATTCCCTGTGGGAGCGGGCTTGCTCGCGAAGAGGGAGTGTCAGTCGACCCAAAGTTGTCTGACACACCGCTTTCGCGAGCAAGCCCGCTCCCACAGGGGATTGCGTCGCCGGACGAAGTTCAGATCCACAGAAAAAACACCTTTTGGCTGATAGCCGGTACGGCAAAATGCTTGCACAAAGTTTGGAATACCATAATATGATATTCCATAGACCGAACAGTCAGCACTGACTCGACGGACCTACTGCTCCCGATAGGCGGGCACTCCAAAGCCCCGCTCATAAACACAACAATGAGGGCGTGAAAATGGTGTTGAACAAACGTGCGACCGCAGTTCTTTTTGCGGGACTGCTGAGCGTGACCAGCCAGGCATTGCTGGCGGCTGAAAGCGTCAACTTCGTGAGTTGGGGCGGCAGCACCCAGGATGCGCAGAAGCAGGCCTGGGCCGACCCGTTCAGCAAGGCCAGCGGCATCACCGTCGTGCAGGATGGCCCGACCGACTACGGCAAACTCAAGGCCATGGTCGAGAGCGGCAACGTGCAGTGGGACGTGGTCGACGTCGAAGCCGACTTCGCCTTGCGCGCCGCCGCCGAAGGCTTGCTCGAACCCCTCGATTTCAAAGTCATTGAACGCGACAAGATCGACCCGCGCTTCGTCAGCGATCACGGCGTCGGCTCGTTCTTCTTCTCCTTCGTCCTCGGCTACAACGAAGGCAAACTTGGCGCCAACAAGCCGCAGGACTGGTCCGCGCTGTTCGACACCAAGACCTACCCCGGCAAACGCGCCCTCTACAAATGGCCAAGCCCAGGTGTGCTTGAGCTGGCGTTGCTGGCCGACGGTGTAGCGGCGGACAAGCTCTACCCGCTGGACCTGGACCGCGCCTTCAAGAAACTCGACACCATCAAGAAAGACATCGTCTGGTGGGGCGGCGGCGCGCAGTCACAGCAGCTGCTGGCCTCCGGTGAGGCAAGCATGGGCCAGTTCTGGAACGGCCGGATCCATGCCCTGCAGGAAGACGGCGCCCCGGTCGGCGTAAGCTGGAAGCAGAACCTGGTCATGGCCGACATCCTGGTCATCCCCAAGGGTTCGAAAAACAAGGACGCGGCGATGAAGTTCCTGGCCAATGCCAGCAGCGCCAAAGGACAGGCGGACTTCTCCAACCTGACCGCCTACGCCCCGGTCAACGTCGACAGTGTGGCGCGCCTGGATTCGGCGCTGGCCCCGAACCTGCCGACCGCCTACGCAAAGGATCAGATCACTCTTGATTTCGCGTACTGGGCCAAGAACGGTCCGGCCATCGCGACACGGTGGAACGAATGGCTGGTCAAATGAAAATGGCGGTAACCGCGTCCCGTCCATCCACGCCAGTCGGGAGCGCCTCCGGCGCTGTCGGCAAGGCGGCTGCGATGACGCAATCCCCTACCCTGGCGCAACGCTGGCGCGGATCGAGCAACCTGATCCCCGCCCTGCTGTTCCTCGGCCTGTTCTTTCTCGCGCCGCTGATTGGCCTGCTGTTGCGCGGCGTGCTGGAACCGGTGCCGGGCCTGGGCAACTATGAGCAACTGTTCGCCAACTCGGCCTATGCGCGGGTGTTGCTCAACACCTTCTCGGTGGCCGGCCTGGTGACGCTGTTCAGCCTGTTGCTGGGCTTCCCGCTGGCCTGGGCGATCACCCTGGTGCCGCGCGGCTGGGGCCGCTGGATCCTGAACATCGTACTGCTGTCGATGTGGACCAGCCTGCTCGCCCGCACCTACTCCTGGCTGGTGTTGCTGCAAGCCTCCGGGGTGATCAACAAGGCGTTGATGGCCATGGGCATCATCGATCAACCGCTGGAGATGGTGCACAACCTCACCGGCGTGGTGATCGGCATGAGCTACATCATGATCCCGTTCATCGTGCTGCCGTTGCAGGCGACCATGCAGGCCATCGACCCGATGATCCTGCAGGCCGGCTCGATCTGCGGCGCCAGTCCGTGGACCAACTTCTTCCGGGTGTTCCTGCCGCTGTGCCGGCCGGGGCTGTTCTCCGGTGGCCTGATGGTCTTCGTGATGTCCCTCGGTTACTACGTGACCCCGGCGCTGCTGGGCGGTGCGCAGAACATGATGCTGCCCGAGTTCATCATTCAGCAGGTGCAGTCGTTCCTCAACTGGGGCCTGGCCAGCGCCGGCGCCGCGCTGCTGATCGTGATCACGCTGGTGTTGTTCTACTTCTACCTGAAGCTCCAGCCGGAATCCCCGGTTGGCGCCAGCAACGCGAGGTAAGCCGTCATGCTCCTGACCCCCAATGCCATGAGCCGGCGCATGCGCTTCGGCCTGTATGCCACCACCGGGCTGATCGGTCTGTTCCTGCTGCTGCCGATTGTGTTCATCGTGCTGCTGTCGTTCGGCTCGTCGCAATGGCTGGTGTTCCCGCCACCGGGCTGGACGCTGAAATGGTACGGCCAGTTCTTCTCCAACGCCGACTGGATGAGCGCGGCCATGGCCAGCCTCAAGGTCGCGGTGCTGACCACGTTCTTCGCCGTCGCGCTGGGTCTGCCCACAGCTTTCGCCCTGGTGCGTGGCCGCTTCCCCGGCCGGGAAATGCTCTACGGTCTGTTCACTCTGCCAATGATCGTGCCGCTGGTGATCATCGCCGTGGCGGTGTACGCGCTGTTCCTGAAACTGGGCTACACCGGGACCATGTTCGCGTTCGTGGTCAGCCACGTCATCGTCGCGCTGCCGTTCACCATCATCTCGATCATCAATTCGCTGAAGCTGTTCGATCAGTCGATCGAGGATGCAGCGGTGATCTGCGGCGCCTCGCGCCTGCAAGCGGTGTTCAAGGTGACCTTCCCGGCGATTCGTCCGGGCATGGTGGCCGGCGCCCTCTTCGCCTTCCTCGTCTCCTGGGATGAAGTGGTGCTGAGCGTGATGATGGCCAGCCCGACCCTGCAAACCCTTCCCGTGAAAATGTGGACCACCCTGCGCCAGGACCTGACGCCCGTGATCGCCGTCGCCTCGACGCTGCTGATCGGCCTCTCGGTATTGGTCATGGTGATCGCCGCCGCACTGCGCCGGCGCAATGAAATCAGCGCCTGAGCGCGCAGGAGTACGACATGAGTGCAGTGATCAAAGATTCCGCGCAGCAAAATGACAAGCCCCTGGTGAGCCTGCGCAACCTGAACAAATACTACGGCGACTTTGCCGCCGTGGACGACATCTCGCTGGACATCAAGGACGGTGAATTCCTCACCTTCCTCGGCTCCAGCGGCTCGGGCAAAAGCACCACGCTGTCGATGCTGGCCGGTTTCGAAACCCCGAGCAGCGGCGAGATCCTGGTCAACGGCCAGTCGCTGGTGAATGTGCCGCCGCACAAACGCGATATCGGCATGGTGTTCCAGCGCTATTCGCTGTTCCCGCACCTGTCGGTACGCGACAACATCGCCTTCCCGTTGGCCATCCGCAAACTGGCCGCCGCCGAACGCGAACGCCGGGTCGATGCAATGCTCAAGCTGGTGCAGCTTGAGCAGTTTGCCCATCGCCGCCCTTCGCAACTGTCCGGTGGCCAGCAGCAACGCGTGGCCATTGCACGGGCGCTGGTCTATGAGCCACGCATCCTGCTGATGGACGAACCCCTCGGTGCACTGGACAAGAAACTGCGCGAAGACTTGCAGGACGAACTGCGTCAGTTGCATCGGCGCCTGGGCATCACCATCGTCTACGTGACCCACGATCAGGAAGAAGCCATGCGCCTGTCCCAGCGCATCGCGATTTTCAGCCACGGCAAGATCGTCGGCCTGGGCAGCGGCTATGACCTGTACCAGAATCCGCCGAATGCGTTTGTCGCCTCGTTCCTTGGCAACTCCAACTTCCTCAAACTCAAGGCCCAGGGTAATGCGGTGGCGACCTTCGAGGGGCAACCGCTGTCGATCCGACTTACGGCCGGCCTGCAAACCGATCAGAACGTGCTGCTGATGGTGCGTCCGGAAAAAGCCCTGGCCCTGAGCAATGAACAAGCCATTGCCGAACCGCTGGCCGCCGGCTGGAACGAAGTCTCGGCCAAGGTCGTGGAAGTGCTGTTTCTGGGTGAAAGCCAGACGTGCAGCGTGGTCACCGCTGGCGGCACCTCGATGACGGTCAAGGCGCTGTCCGCCGCCGGCATGCCGCTCAAGTCCGGTGACCCGGTGCGGGTGCGCTGGGCTACCGCGGATGCCTGCGTCTACACCGAATGGGCCGAAAGCGACCTGAACAAGGCCGCCGGCGCTCACTGATCCATTGGCCTGCGCACGCGGGCCACTATAATGAGTCACCCTCGGGCCACCACAACGTCGGGTTGTGGTGGCCTTTTTTCTGTCACCTGTAAGATAAATTGGACAACGGATTCCTAAAATCCCGGTTTAATGCTAAATAGTGCTCAGTATTTTTAACACCCGACCCTGTCGTGCCACACAGTGCAACGAGAATAACGATATGAAAGTCCATTTCGAGAAAAGTGAAGTGTTTGGGACCCTCCACCTGCAAGCGGCGGTGGCAGCATGATCGAAGTTACCGAAGTTTCCATTGCCGAGCTGCGCGCCGCGCTCGAATCCGGCCAGACCACCTCGGTTGAACTGGTCCAGGCTTATCTTGCGCGGATCGACGCCTTTGACGGCCCCCAAACGCCTACCGCGCTGAACGCGGTCGTGGTTCGCAACCCCGAGGCGCTCGCCGAAGCCCAGGCGTCCGACGCCCGTCGCGCCAAGGGCCAGACGCTGGGGCCGTTGGACGGGATCCCCTACACCGCCAAGGACAGCTATCTGGTCAAGGGCCTCACCGCCGCTTCCGGCAGCCCGGCCTTCAAGGACCTGGTCGCCTATCGCGATGCGTTCACCATCGAACGCCTGCGCGCCGCCGGGGCCATCTGCCTGGGCAAGACCAACATGCCGCCAATGGCCAACGGCGGGATGCAGCGTGGTGTCTACGGCCGCGCCGAGAGCCCGTACAACGCTGACTACCTCACCGCCCCTTTCGCCTCCGGCTCGTCGAACGGTGCCGGCACGGCGACCGCGGCCAGTTTCTCGGCCTTCGGCCTGGCGGAAGAAACCTGGTCGAGCGGCCGTGGACCGGCTTCGAACAATGGCTTGTGCGCCTACACCCCTTCGCGCGGCGTGATCTCGGTGCGCGGCAACTGGCCGTTGACCCCGACCATGGACGTGGTCGTGCCGTTTGCCCGGACCATGGCCGACCTGCTCGAAGTGCTCGACGTGGTCGTGGCCGATGACCCGGACACCCGTGGCGACCTGTGGCGCCTGCAGCCCTGGGTACCGATCCCGAAATCTTCTTCGGTACGCCCTGAGTCCTATGCCGCGCTGGCCGCGAATAGCGATGCGCTCAAAGGCAAGAAATTCGGCATCCCGCGCATGTACATCAACGCCGACCCTGAAGCCGGCACCTCCGAAGCACCGGGCATCGGTGGCCCGACTGGCCAACGCATCAACACCCGTCCTTCGGTGATCGGGCTCTGGGAACAGGCGCGCAAGGCCCTCGAAGCCGCGGGCGCCGAAGTGCTCGAAGTGGACTTCCCTCTGGTCTCCAATTGCGAGGGCGATCGTCCTGGTGCGCCGACCGTGTTCAATCGCGGCATCGTCTCCAAGGAATTTTTACACCATGAACTGTGGGACCTGTCCGCCTGGGCCTTCGATGATTTCCTGCAAGCGAACGGCGATCCCAAACTGAATCGCCTCGTCGATGTCGACGGCCCGCAGATCTTCCCTCATGACCCGGGCACCCTGCCCAACCGCGAGGGTGACCTGGCCGCCGGCATGGACGAATACGTGCGCATGGCCGAACGCGGCATCACGCCGTGGGATCAGATCAGCACGGTGCCGGACGGCCTGCGCGGCCTGGAAAAGACCCGCAAGATCGATCTGGAAGACTGGATGGATCGCCTGGGCCTCGACGCGGTGCTGTTCCCGACGGTGGCCGATGTGGGTCCGGCGAATGCCGATGTCGATCCGCAATCGGCGGATATCGCCTGGAGCAACGGCGTATGGGTCGCCAATGGCAACCTCGCCATCCGTCATCTCGGTGTGCCGACGGTCACCGTACCGATGGGCGTGATGCCGGACATCGGCATGCCGGTCGGCCTGACGTTTGCCGGGCGCGCCTATGACGACTCGTCGCTGCTGCACCTGGCGTCGGCGTTCGAATCGACCGGCAGCAAACGCATGATCCCGCCGCGTACCCCGCCATTGGTCGCTGACAAGCGCTGACCCGTAACCCGTGGCGGCTCACTCGAGCCGCCATGGCTGGCAAATCAGGGATCAACCTGGGCCATCAGCTCGGGAATCGATTCCGGCCGCTTGGCATAACGCTGCGCCAGCACCGCACAGACCATCAGTTGAATCTGGTGGAACAACATCAGCGGCAAGATCAGCAAGCCAATGGTGCTACCGGCAAACAGCACCTGCGCCATCGGCACGCCGGTCGCCAGGCTTTTCTTCGAGCCGCAGAAGAGAATGGTGATGCGGTCTTCCTGGTTGAAGCCGAATGCCTTGCCCAGTACGGTCGAGGCCACCAACACCAGCGCCAGAACGATGCAGCAGACCAGCACCAGCCCAAGCAGATCCAACAACGGAATCTGCTGCCAGAGGCCTTCGATCACCGCTTCGCTGAACGCGCCGTAGACCACCAGCAGAATCGAACCCTGGTCGACGAACTTCAACCAGCTCTTGTTGCGCGCCACCCAGTTGCCGATCCAGCGCCGCGCGATCTGCCCGGCAATGAACGGCAGCAGCAACTGCACGCTGATCTTGAGGATGGCGTCGAGGGTCGAGGCGCCTTCGCCATGGACATTCAGCAGCAGGGTCACCAGCAACGGCGTGAGGAAAATCCCGAACAGGCTGGACGCCGCCGCGCTGCAAATCGCCGCCGGGATGTTGCCCCGGGCCAGCGAAGTAAAGGCAATCGCCGACTGCACCGTGGCGGGCAGCGCGCACAGGTAGAGCATGCCCATGTACAGGTCATTGCCGATCAGCGGCGACAGCAGCGGCTTGAGCGCCAGACCGAGCAACGGAAACAGCACGAAGGTCAGGCTGAACACCAGCAAATGCAGGCGCCAGTGCCCGGCACCGGCAATGATCGACTCGCGGGACAGCTTGGCGCCATGCAGGAAAAACAGCAGCGCAATGGCGATGTTGGTCAGCCAGCCAAAACCGAGCGCGACCTGGCCGCTGGCGGGCAGCAGGCTGGCGAGCGTCACTACGCCGATCAGGGTCAGGGTGAAGTTGTCGGGTAACAAACGGGGGCGAGTCATGGGGTTGATCATCCGGGGGTTGCCAGTACATGAAAGTGACTCTAACGTGCCTGATAATTACCGACTAACGCCGATGAGCCAGCCGATGCCGCCTAAAGGACATGACAAGAGTGTTCGACGCAGTATTCCCGGGCTGTCCAGCCTGCCACGACCGCTCTACGGCCGTACCGAATCGCTGCCCAATCGCGCACTGACCCGGCGCCACAGCCACCCGTGGGTGCAGCTTTCCTATGCGATTGCGGGCGTGCTCGAAATACAGACCGGCGTCGGGCGTTTCGTGGCCCCGCCGGAGCGTGCGGTGTGGATTCCGGCAGGCATGCCGCACCGGGTGTTCAGTTCGCCGCGCACGGAAATGCGCAGCCTGTACATCGATTGCAGCGTTTCGACGTGGGCACCGCCGGGCTGTCATGTACTGGGGGTCAGCGATTTGTTGCGCGAGTTGATCCGCGCCTTCAGTCAGGTTCCGGTGGAGTACGATCAGAGCGGTCCGCACGGTCGGTTGGCCCAGGTGATTCTGGATCAGTTGGCTGAGGCGCCGCAGATCGATTTGATGCTGCCGCTGCCCCAGGACAGCCGATTGCGGCAAATCGCGCAAAGCCTGGAGTCACACCCGGAGCAACAGACCACGCTCAGCCACTGGAGCGACCAATTCGGCGTCACCGAGAAAACCCTCAGTCGCCTGTTCCTGCGCGACACCGGCCTGACCTTTCGCGCCTGGCGCCAGCGCTTGCGCCTGCTCGGCGCCCTGACGCCACTGGAACAGGGCGAACGAGTGACCGACGTCGCGTTGGCCTGTGGCTACGATTCGACGTCAGCGTTTATCGCTGCCTTCCGCCAGCAATTCGGCGAAACACCGGGGGAGTTTTTTCGCTGAGCCCTGCACCGTACATCTCTGTTGCCTGTCCGTCCGCCATCGCGAGCAAGCTCGCTCCCACAAGGAGCATTACTTCGTACGCAGGATTTGTGCACAACACATTCAACTGTGGGAGCGGGCTTGCTCGCGAAAGCGGTGGGTCAGTCGACACCTGCATTGGCTGAGACTGCGCATTCGCGAGCAAGCCCGCTCCCACAGGGATCATGGGTGTACACAAAATCTGTGCCCCCACAGATATCTCACACCATTTCCCGGTGTTACTGATCGGACTTGATGCTGGTCCAGACCCGGGTACGGACCCGCTCAAGCTTTTGCGGCAATGGCTGCACGACGTACAGCGTCTTCAATGCCTCGCTGGTCGGTGTCAGGTTCGGGTTGCCGGTGATGTCCTTGTTGATCAGCGCCAGCGAGTCCTTGTTGGCATTCGGGTAGCCGAGGAAGTCGCTGATCGGCGCGATGACTTTCGGGTCCAGCAGGTGGTTGAGGAATTCGTGGGCCTCGGCGACGTTCTTCGCGCTTTTCGGGATGGCGAAGGTGTCGAACCAGATCGGCGCGCCTTCTTTCGGCAGGCGCCAGTCGACGACCACGCCGTTGCCCGCCTCTTTGGCGCGATTGCCGAATTGATAGAAGCTGCCGGAGTAACCGATGGCCACGCAGATATCGCCGTTGGCGATGTCGGTCATGTACTTGGCGGAGTTGAAGTAGGTGACGTAGGGGCGAACCTTGAGCATCAATGCCTTGGCTTTTTCGTAGTCATCGGGGTTCTGGCTGTTCGGATCCAGCCCCAGGTAATGCAGGGCCAGCGGCAGGATCTCCGACGGTGAGTCGAGCATCGCTACGCCACAGGCCTTGAGCTTCTCCATGTTCTCGGGCTTGAACACCAGGTCCCAGCTGTCCACCGGCGCATTCTCGCCTAGCGCCGCCTTGACCTTGGCCGGGTTGAAACCGATCAACACAGTGCCGTACATGTAGGGCACGCCGTACTGGTTGCCCGGGTCGTTCTTGTCCAGCAGCTTGAGCAATGCAGGGTCCTGGTGCGACCAGTTCGGCAACCTGGACTTGTCGAGTTTCTGGAACACGCCCGCCTTGATCTGGGTTTCGATGAACTGGTTCGACGGCACCACCAGGTCGTAGCCCGAGTTGCCGGTCAGCAGCTTGGCTTCCAGGGACTCGTTGGTGTCGAAGGTGTCCCAGGTCACCTTGATCCCGGTGTCCTTGGCGAAATCCTTGGGCACGGACGGCAGGATGTAGTCCGCCCAGTTGTACACCCGCAATTCGCGCTGTTCGGCATGCACCGCGCTGGCCAGCAGCGACAGTCCGCAAACGGTGGCGCCCAGTATGCGTTTCATTGAGTCCATGGATCATTTCCCCAAGTGTGGCGTGAGTTCGATGGTTTTTATGTTCTGTACACGGCAGCAGCCTTGAAAACAGCCAAGGGCAAGGAAGTGAAGCGTCTGGTTGTGGTTTTCACCTTGGGTTGCCGACTCAGCCACCCGCGTCTGATTCTTGCTGACGGCGTCGCCGGTTCACAGCGTGAGGCAGGCCAAAAGGAGATCGAAATGGCCAAAATACATGTCCGCTTTGATCAGCGGTGCGAGGCCTTTCACCGAGGTTAGTCCAAACAGCCGATGCCCGGGCAGCCTCGTTGCCGCTTATTGCGCATTACACCAATAACAAGATCGCGAGGCTTCGATGCGTGCTCCACTCCTGCTTGCCCTGCCCCTGCTCGGCCTGCTCAGTGCCTGTTCCGAACCCTATGAACCGCAACCGCTGGCCAGCAACGGCAGCGCCGCACCCTTGATCGGTAGCGCCGCTGTCGCGCAACCGCTGAACGGTACGATTCCCGCCAACCCCTACATGACCAGCAACGGCAGCAGCTACATGCATTCCGATGGCTACAGCTCCGACACGCACCCGGGGCCAGGTCCGTTGGGCCGGGATGTTCAGGTGAACAGTCGCGATGGCAGCCGCAAGCCCGGCGGCATGTGCCCGATCCATACCTTCGATCAGCAGGGTCGCCTGGTGGTGTTGTGCGCCAACATGATGCAGTTCGAACTGCAATTGCTCGAACCACGCACCCTCAAGCTGCTGGCCCGCTATCCGCTGCCGCCGCGTCCGTCGACTTTCCACGCGCTGATTACCCTGGACCCGGACAAGATCATGGCCGACACCTCCGGCGCCTATTTCTATGTCGACGAACAGAATCGCGTGGTCATCGCCGATGCCGAGCAGCACATCCAGCGCGTCGTGCATCGTCAGGATGAGTCCGGTGCGTGGTCGTTCGAAGCGGTCGACAACTGGGACCTGAGCGACAAGGTCCCCCACGATTGTGTGAAGCCTGCCAACTGGTTCCCCAAAGGCGAATGCGACCCCGTCACCGGGGTCATGCCCGATCACCGGGGCTTGATCTGGTGGATCACCCGGCGCGGCCGCATCGGCACCCTGAACCCCGACACCGGCAAGGTCCAGGGCATTCAACTGGCCAACGAAGAAATCCAGAACGGCATGTCGGTGGCGGCCGATGGTGTCTATCTGGTGTCCGACCACGCCATGTACCGCTTCGTCGCCGATGCCGAGGGCAAGCCCGTGCAAGGCTGGCGCGAAGTCTATGACCGCGGCACCGGGCGCAAGGTCGGCGCGATCAATCAGGGCAGCGGTACCACCCCGACCCTGCTCGGCGAGCGCTACGTCACCATCACCGACAACAGCGACGGACGCATCAACCTGCTGGTCTACCGTCGCGAGCAGGACTACGCCGGCAATCGCCTGATCTGCAAGCTGCCGGTGTTCGACAACAACGCCTCGGCCACCGACAACTCGGCCATCGGTTGGGGTCGCTCGATCATCCTCGAGAACAACGCCGGCTACACCAGCGCCTTCGCGCAGAAGGACTGGCAGGCCGTGCACGGCGGCATCAGCCGCATCGACATCCGCAGCGATGAGTCGGGCTGCGACCGAATCTGGGAATCGAAGGAACGTTCGCCATCGGTGGTCCCCAAACTCTCGGTGAGCAACGGCCTGCTGTACTTCTACACCTTCGAGCCGCAGCCCGACGGCGAGAACGCCTGGTACCTGATGGCGCTGGATTTCGACAGCGGCCAGACCCGATTCAAGGCGCTGAGCGGGGTCGGCCAGGCCTTCGACAACAACTGGTCGCCGATCACACTGGCGCCGGACGGCACGGCCTATGTCGGGACTTTCGGTGGGTTGGTTGCTCTTTGGGACAAGGGTGTGAATGCAACAAACGAGCAACCACGCGTGAGTGCCAGCGGCGGCCAACCCTGAAAGCGATTCTTTGTGGGAGCGAGCCTCCCACAGGGGATCGGGTGCACCTTTGAGACATTGGTCAGCTGTCAGGCCGTCATCGCGAGCAAGCTCGCTCCCACAGGTATCGAGTACATCTGCAAGATTTCGGTCGGCCGGCAGGCCGTCTTCGCGAGCAAGCTCGCTCCCACAGGTATCGAGTACATCTGCAAGATTTCGGTCGGCTGGCAGACCGCCTTCGCGAGCAAGCTCGCTCCCACAGAAGAGCAAAAGCAGATCGGCGTACACAGACGCTTCTCACCACTCATCAGGCCGAGCGTTAGCTCGCCTGCAGCTTTTGATCTTGATCCACCCGCCCCCTCGGCAGGCTGAGTGGAGGCGTTTATCCGGGGATTGGCGCGCAGCGCCGTTCGACGCAGTCGAACACATCGCATGTAGGTGCCAGCGAAGCCAACCGGAGGGCGATGCCCCCGGATGAATGCCGGAGCGAAGGAACCCCGAGCCTTGGCGAGGGGCCGTACGTAAGGGGCGAGACCTTTTGGTTCCTTTTGGGGCGTTTGCCAAAAGGGACTCGCCGTAAGGGCGAAACCGCCAGCCGCCGTTACCGCAGAAACGGATATGTACTCAATCAACCAAGAACCTGGTCGGCCCAAAGGCCGCCAAGGTCAAAGAAAATCAACCAACACCAACAACCCCCTCCCCATGCAACTGCCGCAACAACCGCCACGCCAACGGACTCAATTCAGAAAACCTCACACTCCAGTCCTCGGCGCGACGCACCAGCAACAAGGTCGGCTGAGCAGGCGCCACATCAGGCTGGTAATCCGGCCCCACCCTTTGCACCGGCCAGGCATACGCCAACGGCCAGGCCAGCGGCGACACCCGCAAGGGCCGATCCAGCAGCAACGCGGCATCACCACCCACCAGAAGCTCCGCGTCAGACTGTTGCAGCGCCATTTCCACCCACTCGTAATGCGCCAGCTCCACCATGAACGGCGGCCACGGCCCATCACTTAACGCCTGAGGCCCGGCCGCGAGAAACTCGACAAACTCCTGGGCGATCTCACCGAATTTCGGCGTGCGGGCGCGGTAGTCCCGCAGAAAGATCCGCACCAGCGAACGCCAGTGCTCGTCACCCAGAATCTTCACCAACACCGGAAAGGTGCCACTGAGCAGCGAAGACAGGTTGGCGAACACCAGATCGCGATAAACCAGGGCCCGCGCCGGGTCCATTTCGGTGGGTGGCCCGTTGCGTTCAGGGTCGCGCAGGTACAGGCCCATGGTGGTTTGCTGATGCAAAAGACTCGACTTACCCACGGTTCACGCCCTCCTGTTGCAGGCGGCGAATGGTCTGCAATTCCGCCACCAGTTCAGCGAAGACGGGAAAGTTGAAATCCCGCTCCAGCAAGGTCGGTTGCGCACCGAACCGGGCATAAGCCTGGGCCAGCAACGACCACACCGCCGGTTTGACCGAAGCGCCATGGGTGTCGATCTTCAAGGTGTCAGACTCATCGAAATGCCCGGCAATGTGCATCGCCACCACCCGCCCCGAATCGATGCCAGCCAGGAACGCCTGCGGATCGAAGCCGTGGTTGATCGAATTGACGTACACGTTGTTGACGTCCAGCAACAGGTCGCAATCGGCCTCGCGCAGCACGGCATTGGTGAAGGTCACCTCGTCCATGTCCTGTTGAGGCGCGGCATAGTAAGAGACGTTTTCCACCGCAAGGCGTCGCCCGAGAATGTCCTGGGCCTGACGGATACGCGCGGCGACGTGGTGCACCGCCTCTTCGGTAAAAGGCAACGGCAACAGGTCGTACAGGTGACCGTCATCGCTGCAATAGCTCAAATGCTCGCTGTAGAGCGGCACGTTGTAGTGATCGAGAAAAACCCGGACTTCCTGCAAAAAACCGACGTCCAGCGCCGACGGCCCACCGAGGGACAGGGACAAACCGTGACAGGACAATGGATAGCGTTCCGCCAGGGCCCGCAATGCCGCGCCGTGGGCACCGCCGATGCCGATCCAGTTTTCCGGTGCGATTTCCAGAAAGTCGAAATCGCCTGCTGGTGCGGCCTGGAGGTCTTTGAGTAAACCGCGACGCAGGCCAAGCCCTGCGCTGGCCTTGGCTACGGGGGGAATGGAGGTCTGCATGGTGTCGATCTCACAAGATGTTCAAGGACGCGAGCCGGTGCCCGCCATGAGACAGAGTTAATCGAAGGGGTGTATCAGGACTGTGTTCGGCTGGGGCCGGAATTAGAGGTCACTGTGTCGAAAAGGGGTCTGGATACAGTGGGATACACACGATCCTTGCGGGCACTGCCGATACCTGTGGGAGCGGGCTTGGTCCGGGCGGCGTTCCGACGATAGCGGTGGGTCAGCCAATATCTCTTTTGAATGTGCCGGTCTCTTCGCGGGCAAGCCCGCTCCCACAGGGTCGTGTACCGGCAGAAAAAACGTTGCTTTCGTCGCGCCAGACCGCGCGGCACAAGGCCCGAACTAAACTTACTGCACACAGGGCCCGCTTGGTGCCCTGTACATTCCCACGACCACCGCCCAGTGGCGCCCCCTCGCCAGACAATGCCTCTGGACCGTGATCCTGCTGAAGGAGCACACATGATGGACGAGGCCAGACTCAACGATTTCATGGGCAAACTGGTTAATGACATGGGCGGCGCGGCGATGCTCGCCAACGTCATCCTCGGCGAAGAACTCGGTCTGTACCGGGCGATGGCCGACAGTCAGCCCATCACCCCTGAAACCCTTGCCGAGAAAACCGGCTGCAACACCCGCCTGCTGCGCGAATGGCTCAGTGCCCACGCCGCCTCAGGCTACATGGAACACCAGGACGGCCAGTTCCGCCTGCCCGAAGAGCAGGCCATGGCTTTGGCAAAAGAAGACTCACCGGTTTATGTGGCGGGCGGGATCGGCGTGGTCGCGTCGTTTTTCCATGACAAGGACAAACTGGTCAACGCCATGCGCGGCAACGGCGCCCTGCCCTGGGGCGATCACCATCCGTGCATGTTCAGCGGGACCGAACGCTTCTTCCGCCCCGGCTACAAAGCCCATCTGGTCGCCGAATGGTTGCCGGCCCTCGACGGCGTGGTGGCCAAACTGGAAGCCGGGGCCAAAGTGGCGGACATCGGCTGCGGCCATGGCGCCTCGACGGTGATCATGGCCCAGGCGTTTCCGGATTCGCGCTTCGTCGGTTTCGACTACCACGCGCCGTCCGTTACCGTTGCCACCCAACGGGCCGAAGAAGGGGGTGTATCCAGCCGGGCCAGGTTCTTCCAGGGCACGGCCAAAAGCTACCCCGGCAGCGACTACGACCTGATCTGCTACTTCGATTGCCTGCATGACATGGGCGACCCGGTGGGCGCGGCCAAGCATGCCTATGAGTCGTTGAAGGACGACGGCACGGTGCTGCTGGTCGAGCCCTACGCCAACGATTTGCTCGACGACAACGTCAACCCGATCGGTCGCCTGTTCTACGCGGCGTCGACCTTCATCTGCACGCCCAATTCGCTGTCCCAGGAAGTCGGCCTCGGCCTCGGTGCCCAGGCCGGTGAAGCGCGTTTGCGCAAGGTGTTCAGCGAGGCCGGTTTCACCCGTTTCCGCCGGGCCACGGAAACACCGTTCAACCTGATCCTGGAGGCGCGTAAATAATCTCCGTCGCCATCTGTAGGAGCAGCCGGTCGACGCTCGATTGCTCGCGATAAACGCGATCACGGCGCGTGGGTGTCAGGCTAACAGTGTTAACGTTGACGACCATCGCGAGCAGGCTCGCTCCTACAGGTTTCCCGGCATGCTCGACCGCCAGACCCGTGACCAACTCGATCGCCTCCATCAGCTCATGGCGGATCAGCCGTTTGCCGTGCTGACCGGGGCCGGCATCAGCACGCCTTCGGGCATCCCGGACTATCGCGACAGCCAGGGCGTGCGACGGGGCCGGCAGCCGATGATGTACCAGGAGTTTCTCTCGGCCCCGGAGTCCCGGCGACGCTACTGGGCGCGGGCGATGCTCGGCTGGCCGAGGGTGCGTCTGGCGCAGCCGAACGAAGCCCACGACACCCTGGCGCGCTTGCAAGGCACGCGGCAGATCAGAGGGTTGATCACCCAGAACGTCGACACCCTGCACGACCAGGCCGGCAGCCGTGACGTGATCGAACTCCACGGCAGTCTGCACCGGGTGTTGTGCCTGGATTGCGGCCGGCACAGCGAGCGCGATTCGATCCAGCACTTGATGGAAACACAGAACCCCTACCTGGCCGGCGTCGACGCGGTGCAAGCGCCGGACGGCGACACCTTGCTCGACCCGGCCTTTGAGGCACGCTTCCAGGTCCCGCACTGCCCGCATTGCGCCGGGGAACGGATGAAGCCGGATGTGGTGTTTTTTGGCGAGAACGTCGCACAGGCCACGGCGGCGAAAGCGATGGCCGCCGTCGAACAGGCTGCCGGGCTGTTGGTGGTCGGCTCGTCGCTGATGGCTTACTCGGCGTTTCGCTTGTGCCGGGCGGTGGTGGATCAGGGCAAGCCGTTGATTGCGATCAACCTGGGCAAGACCCGGGCGGACGAGATTCTGGACTTGAAGATCGAGGGGTCGTGCGAGCGCTTGTTGCCAATATTGGCGAAGCTACTTGGCAACTGACGAAACCCGATCCCTGTGGGAGCGAGCTAGCTCGCGATGACGGTGGATCAGCCAATAAACTGTCTGGATGTGCTGGCCTCATCGCGAGCAAGCTCGCTCCCACAAGGTCCCCCATACAACTCACGAAAATCGCTGCCCAAGGTTTTCCTCTTTCAGCACATCAAACATCGCCTGCGCCGCCGCCGACAGCTCGCCCCCCGGCAACGTCAACACCCCCAGCGCCCGCTCCACCACCGGGTCGCGCAAGGTGATGCAACGCGCCCCTAGTTCACGCATCTGCCCCGCGCACAAGGCCGGCACCGCGCTCACGCCCAGGCCACTGGCGACCATGCGCCCGACCGTCGCCAGTTGATGGCTTTCAAATTCCACCGGCAGCTTCATCCCGCGGGCCTGCAGATGCTCTTCAAGCATGACTCGCACAGTGGACGGACGCTGCAAGGTAATGAACGGCTCCTTGAGCAGGGTCTGCCAGTCGATGTCATCGAGCTCGGCCAGTGCCGAATCCAGAGGCACCACCGCGACGAAACGGTCGATGTACAACGGCGTGAATTGCAGCGACGAACTCTGGGTCGGTTCAAAGGCCACTCCCAGCTCCACCTGGCGGTCACGGACCATTTCCAGCACCTGCTCGTTGATCACGTCATTGACCGTCACGTTGACATTCGGATAACGGGCGCGGAAGGTCTTGAGGATCGGCGGCAGCAGGTTGCCGGCGAACGACGGCATCGCCGCCAGGGTCACGCGACCGCGCTGCAGGGTGAAGCGTTGACGCAGTTCATCCTCGGCATTGTCCCAGTCGGCGATCAACCGGCGCGCCAGCGGCACCAGGGATTCGCCTTCGGCGGTGAGTGCCACGTTGCGCGTGTTGCGGGTGAACAAGCGCCCGCCCAGGCCCTCCTCCAGCGCCTTGATGGTCAGGCTCAGGGCCGATTGCGACAGGTGCAGGCGCTCGCAGGCCACGGCAAAGCTCAGGCTCTGGGCCACGGCCAGAAAGGCGCGGATCTGCTTGACGGTCATGGGGCGACGCTCCGGTTGTAAGCTACAGGTTCTAAGCTGCAAGAGACTGGGCAGCACATTATTGAGCTTTATCAATCAATCCGCTCTAAAAAACAACTTAACAAATTAATCTGACAGCGAGACACTCCATCCCATTCGGCTAGCCAGCCGCCCACAAAGAATAAAAGAGGTGCATATGGCAGGTTTCGACAAGCGCGTGAGTTCCTACGAGGAAGCTCTGGCAGGTCTTGAAGACGGCATGACCGTGATCGCTGGCGGCTTCGGCCTGTGCGGGATTCCGGAGAACCTGATCAACGAGATCAAGCGCAAGGGCACTCGCGACCTCACCGTGGTTTCCAACAACTGCGGCGTCGACGGTTTCGGCCTTGGCGTACTGCTGACCGACCGCCAGATCAGCAAAGTGGTCGCGTCCTACGTCGGCGAAAACAAGCTGTTCGAAGAGCAACTGCTCAAAGGCGAAATCGAAGTCACCCTGACCCCCCAAGGCACCCTCGCTGAAAAAATGCGCGCAGGTGGCGCCGGCATCCCGGCGTTCTTCACCGCCACCGGCGTTGGCACGCCTGTCGCCGACGGCAAGGAAGTCCGCGAATTCCATGGTCGCAAGTACCTGATGGAAGAATCCATCACCGGCGACTTCGCCATCGTCAAAGGCTGGAAAGCCGACCATTTCGGTAACGTGATCTATCGCCACACCGCCCAGAACTTCAACCCGCTGGCGGCCACCGCCGGCAAGATCACCGTGGTCGAAGTCGAAGAAATCGTCGAACCCGGCGAGCTGGACCCGGCGCAGATCCACACCCCAGGCATCTACGTCGACCGGATCATCTGCGGCACGTTCGAGAAGCGCATCGAACAGCGCACCGTGCGTAAGTGATCCCCTGCCCCCGGACCGAATGAAGGAATAAAAACAATGGCACTTTCCCGCGAACAAATGGCTCAACGCGTCGCCCGCGAAATGCAGGACGGCTTCTACGTGAACCTGGGCATCGGCATTCCGACCCTGGTCGCCAACTACATCCCTGAAGGCATGGAAGTCATGCTGCAGTCGGAAAACGGCTTGCTGGGCATGGGTCCTTTTCCTACTGAAGACACCATCGATGCCGACATGATCAACGCCGGCAAGCAAACCGTGACCGCACGTATCGGTGCTTCGATCTTTTCCTCGGCCGAGTCCTTCGCGATGATCCGCGGTGGTCATGTCGACCTGACCGTGCTGGGCGCCTTTGAAGTGGACGTGCAAGGCAACATCGCCTCGTGGATGATCCCCGGCAAACTGGTCAAGGGCATGGGCGGCGCGATGGACCTGGTCGCCGGCGCAGACAACATCATCGTCATCATGACCCACGCATCCAAGGATGGTGAGTCCAAGCTGCTGTCCCAATGCAGCCTGCCGCTGACCGGCGCCGGGTGCATCAAGCGTGTACTGACCGACCTGGCCTACCTGGAAATCGAAAACGGCGCGTTCATCCTGAAAGAACGTGCGCCGGGCGTCAGCGTCGAAGAGATCGTCGCCAAGACTGCCGGTAAACTGATCGTGCCGGACCACGTGCCGGAAATGCAGTTCGCTGCCCAGTGAGGAATCATTCCATGCAAGAAGTCGTCATTGTTGCCGCCACGCGCACCGCGATCGGCAGTTTCCAGGGTTCGCTGGCCAATGTGTCCGCCGTCGACCTGGGCGCTGCGGTGATCCGTCAGCTGCTGGCGCAAACCGGCCTGGATCCTGCGCAAGTCGATGAAGTGATCATGGGCCAGGTGCTGACCGCCGGCGCCGGGCAAAACCCTGCGCGCCAGGCCGCAATCAAGGCCGGCCTGCCCTTCGCCGTACCCGCCATGACCCTGAACAAGGTCTGCGGCTCCGGTCTCAAGGCCCTGCACCTGGGTGCCCAGGCGATTCGCTGCGGCGATGCCGAGGTGATCATCGCCGGTGGCCAGGAAAACATGAGCCTGGCCAACTACGTCATGCCCGGTGCCCGCACCGGCCTGCGCATGGGGCACGCACAAATCGTCGACACCATGATCAGCGATGGCCTGTGGGACGCGTTCAACGATTACCACATGGGTATCACCGCCGAGAATCTGGCCGAGAAATACAGCCTGAGCCGCGAGCAGCAGGACGCCTTCGCCGCCGCCTCGCAGCAGAAAGCAGTGGCCGCCATCGAAGCCGGGCGCTTCGTCGATGAAATCACGCCGATCCTGATCCCGCAGCGCAAGGGCGATCCGCTGTCCTTCGCCACCGACGAGCAGCCACGGGCCGGCACCACCGCCGAATCCCTGGGCAAACTCAAAGCCGCCTTCAAGAAGGACGGTTCGGTGACCGCCGGTAACGCTTCGTCGCTGAACGACGGTGCCGCGGCCGTGATCCTGATGAGCGCCGAAAAGGCCAAGGCCCTGGGTCTGCCAGTCCTTGCAAAAATCGCCGCCTACGCCAACGCAGGCGTCGACCCGGCAATCATGGGTATCGGCCCGGTGTCGGCCACCCGCCGCTGCCTGGACAAGGCCGGCTGGTCCATCGACCAGCTGGACCTGATCGAAGCCAACGAAGCCTTCGCCGCGCAATCGCTGGCCGTGGCCAAGGACCTGGAATGGGACTTGAACAAGGTCAACGTCAACGGCGGCGCCATCGCCCTGGGTCACCCGATCGGTGCCTCGGGTTGCCGCGTGCTGGTGACCCTGCTGCATGAAATGCTCAAGCGTGACGCCAGGAAAGGCCTCGCCACCCTGTGTATCGGTGGTGGTCAGGGCGTGGCACTGGCGCTCGAACGGGCTTAAGCCAACAGCGTTCAACAGACGGCGCGGGGACCCACGAAGATCCGTGACCGCCTGGAAAAACACCCGGTGCGATGCAAGTCGCACCGGGTTCTTTTTTGCCTGCGTTTTTTTCAGTTAGACCGCGTCATCGTTCTTCGCGAGCAAGCCCGCTCCCACAGGTTTTTGTACTGGTCACAAAATGGAGCCACACCGCCAAACACTGTGGGAGCGAGCTTGCTCGCGATGAGGCCCGGATCATCGCAAAGTTTACGGCGCCACGCCCAGCAACTGCTGACGCAACTCAGGGTTGCCGGTACGCGGATCGAGCCAGATGGCAAAAAACGCCTTGGCGAATTGCAGGTCCTTCACATCACGCAGCAGCTGCTGGCCGAGAAAAAACCGCACGCCCTGCCCCGGCAGATAGACACCGGTCAGCCGCGTGCCGGCCTGTACGTCGACGAACGACTGTTGCATCTGCACCTGCCAGAACGCCAGTTGCTCGGCACTGACCGAAGTGCCGGTGAGTCGCTTGATTTCCCTGACGCTGGCATTCACCAGGTCATCACGGGAAATGCTGCGCTGGTAGATCAGCTCCAGGGCGAACGGCTGATCGTTCGCCAGGGGTCGCGAAGTACTCCAGAGCCGTGCGCTGTAGACATCGAAGCCGTACTTGCGAAACTCACCACTGCCGAGGATTTGCGCGCCGGGCAGCGAGTCCTGCCAATTGGCCATGGCCTGGCAGCTCAGCAAGACAAGCAGCCACAGACCATGGCGCAGGGGTGAACGTTGGCGTTTCAAGGTGAGCTGTCCTCATCGTGGGATGCCTTGATAAAACGTTTGCGCAAAAGATCCTTTCGTAGAATCCCCGAAAATCTCAATTTTTGTATACAAAATCTACATACACATAAAGCAATCTACCCGCTGCAATGTTACCGTTGCCACCTCACAAGGTCGGAGACGTGCGCGTGTTGATCCTCAAACTGCTGGTGATCCCAGGCTTCCTGCTGCTGATTTCCCTGGCTGGCAAACGCTGGGGGCCGAGCGTGGCCGGTTGGTTGTCGGGGTTGCCGGTGGTGGTCGGGCCGATCCTGTTGTTCCTCGCCCTCGAACAAGGCCAGGTGTTCGCTGCGCAATCGGCCACCGCCGCGCTGTCAGCCATGTTCGCGATGATTGCGTTTTGCGTGAGCTACGCCCAGGTCGCACAACGGGCCGGATGGCCGCTGGCGCTGTTGATCTCGCTGTCGGTCTGGGCACTGGTGGCGGTTGTCCTGTCGTTAATCCCGGCCTCCCTGGTGTTTTCGGTGTGCGCCGCCGCCACCGCCCTGCTCGCCGCACCGTACCTGTTCCCCACTGTGCAACCCGTGCTCAGTGGCCCGGCGCCGAAATCCGACAAGCTCCTGTTGCGCATGGTGGCCGGTGCATTGCTCACCCTGGTGGTGACACTGCTGGCCAGCACCGTCGGTGACCGCTGGAGCGGCCTGCTGGCAGTGTTCCCCGTATTGGGCAGCGTGATGGCGGTGTTCTCCCAGCAAACCCGTGGCCCGGCCTTTACCGCCGCGCTGCTGCGCGCCACTGCCACCGGCATGTACTCGTTCGCCGCCTTCTGCCTGGTGTTGGCCCTGGCCCTGCCGACGATGGGAATGAACGCTTTTGTGCTGGGCGTCGCGGTGTCGGTGGCCATGTTGGGCGTGACCAAACGCCTGCTGGCGCGGCCAGCCGGCCCGGCGACTGACACTCAAAGAGCAGCCATCAAACGCTAAGCTGCATCAGCTCATCGAGCGGCCCTGAGCATAGGTGGGTGTTCAGCCAAGGTGACCGCTGGGTAGAGCACGCTGGAATGCATCGCAACCTCCATGGGATGATCGCGCCCCACCGCGCGCCCATCCCTGGAGATTCCAATGTCATTGTTGAGTAAAAAAGCCCTTGTACTGCTGCTGGCAGCCGCTACCGGCCTTGGGGCTTTGAATGCGCAGGCCGCCAAGGCCACTTCCAGCGATACGCCCGCCCATAAAGTCTCCATGCTCGGCAGCAAGTTCACCTTCAACCTGCCCAAGGGTTTCGTCGCCAACCCGCTGCCGGCCAGCCCGGACGGTGCCAGCGGCACCCTCTACAGCAATGAAACCACCAAGACCGTGGTGATCGCCGCTGAAAACACTCTACCCAACGGTATCAGCGTCAAGGACAACGACGGCGGGTTCCTCGACGGCACCGTGGCCGATTTCGATGCGGCGCAACACAAATCCCTGCCCGACTACAACAAGCTCAGCGAGAAAGCCCTGACCCAGAAAACCGGGCTGGGCCTGCGCCAGATCGACGGCACCGCCACGCAGGGCGGTGGCATGACCCTCACCACCACGCTAATGGCCGCCTCCGGCACACGCATGGCGGTAATCCAGGTGATTTCCCGCCCCGGCGACATGGCGGCCCACGAAACCCTGGTCAAGCAGATCGTCAGCGGAAAATGAATGTCAGGGGTTGAGACGCTGCAACCAGGCGCTCAAGTCCTGTATCTCGTCGGCGCTGATGCTGTGACCGACACCGGGGTAGCCGTGGAACTCGGGTTCGAGTGACACGCTCTGCAGCAGGCTGTTGGCTTCAGTACCGTCGCTGTAGGGAAGGCGTTTGTCCTGCTCGCCATGCCCGATGAAAATAGCCAGCGACTGGCGTTTTTCATCCGGCTGGAGCTCGGACTTGAGCACCGGCAGAATCCGTCCGCTCAACGCAGCGATCCCGCCTAGCGCCTCGGGATGCCGCAGGCCTGTTTCGTAGGTCATGATCGCGCCCTGGCTGAAGCCGACCAGGAACACCTTCTCCGGTTCGGTGTGATATTTCTTCGTGGCCTGTGCGACGAAATCCAGCAACAACTGGCCGCTGGACTTCAGATCATCTGTCTCGCCGTTGTAGGCCCCTTCGCCCTTCTTGCGAAACCACTGATAGCTGCCCGCCTCCATCACCAAGGGTGCCCGCACCGACAGGTAGGTGTAGGACGCGGGCAAGTCATCCTTGATGCCGAACAGGTCCTGCTCGTTACTGCCGTAACCGTGGAGAAAAATCACCAGGGGTTGATGGTTCGAATCGGCGCTGGCCTGGGCCAGGTACTTGAGCGGTAGATCGGTTTGCAGCGGAGTTTGGGCGTGGACAGCGGTGGATATCAGGAGCGTGAGCAGCGCGAGAATCTTCAACATGGGTCTTCCTTCACTGAATGCAGGATTCGCGCAAGAGCCTAACACTGTGCAGTAGACAGGAACATCTCAGGCGTGGCCGATGCCGCCTTCGCGAGCAAGCCCGCTCCCACACTGGATCTTCAGTGAACACATAATAGGTGTGCAGCAACGATTCAGTGTGGGAGCGGGCTTGCTCGCGAAGAGGCCAGTACAGACAAAGAAAATTCCTGGTTCAGTCGTTGATCAACTTGCCCACCCGAATCGGCTCACGCCCGGCGACCTTCGCCTGCCAGCTGCCTGGCTGGGTGTAGCGCCCACGGTCGATGGCAAACAGCACACCACTGGTGCCGGCCTGCACGGTGGTGACCTTGTCGTTCAACGGGTCGACCACCTCGAACAGTGCATCGCCCTTCTCCACCCACTCCCCAGCCTCGCGCAGGAAGCTGACCACGCCGTGATGCGGGGCGAACAGGTATTGGGTGCCTTCGAATGGCATGCCTTCACAGCATTCGGCCGGTGCCGCCGGCCAGGTGCCGGAGATGAATCCCTGCTCGGCGAGGAACCCGAGAATGGCCTCGCAATTGGCCTGGGCCTGATTGACGCGGGTGTCTCCCATGCTGCCCAGTTCCAGGGTGGTCGCCAGGTTGGCCGGTGGAATCGCTGCCGCCGGGAACGCCCTGGCCAGGCGCAACCATGGCGAAGAACAGGATTCATCGAACGAGCTGCCGCCGGAGTCTTCACACAACAACGCCACGCCGGCCTGCAAACGCGCCGCCAGGGATTGCCACTGCGGCCAGTGCTGCGGCAACGCGTAGATGTGGATCGCCGCATCGAAATCGCAATGCAGGTCGAGGGTGATGTCGGCGTCGCAGGCATGGCGCAGCAACAGGCGGTGCATGGCTTCCAGCTGCGATGCCGCTGCCGGCAAGCTGTCGAGGACCTGGCCCATGGTCTGGCGAATCAACGCAATGTTGGCCTGGGCATCGCTGCCGAGACGATCACCGATCAACGCGGCCACCGGCGCACTGAGTTCGACGAACGAGCGGTTGAAGTTCTTGCCGCTGCCCAGCTCGAAACGCCCCATGTGGCTGCCTTGCAAGTGCTGGTCGAGGCCAATGGGATTGGCCACCGGCACCAGTTCGATCACACCCTTCAATTGTCCCTGTTGTTCAAGTTCGGCCAGGCGTTTTTTCAACTCCCAGGCGGTGCGCATGCCCGGCAATTCGTCGGCGTGCAGGCTGGCCTGGATGTACACCTTGCGCGTGCCCGCGCCATAACGAAACACGCTGAGGGTGCGCTCGCTGCCCAGGTGGCTCCAGGGAAGCTGGTGGTCGATGCGTTGCATGGGAAACTCCTGATGTCTGCACGGTGAGATCACCTGTGGGAGCGGGCTTGCTCGCGAAAGCGTCGTATCAGGCAACATCGATGTTGAATGTACCGACGCCTTCGCGAGCAAGCCCGCTCCCACAGGTCTCTCTGCGCTGAAAATGATTGCACAAAAAAAATGGCAACCGCGTCTGACGGTTGCCATTTTTTCAGCCCGCTCGCTTACTCGCCGTAAACGTCAAACTTGAAGTACTTGTCCTGCACTTGCTTGTACTTGCCGTTGGCACGGATTTCGGTGATGGCGGTGTTGAACTTGTCCGCCAGTTCCTTATCACCCTTGCGCACGGCAATGCCTGCGCCGCCGCCGAAGTATTTCGGATCGTTGTACTCAGGGCCGACGAAGGCAAAACCCTTACCGGCGTCGGTTTTCAGGAAACCGTCGTCCAGGTTGACCGAGTCGGCCAGCAGCGCGTCAATGCGGCCGGAAACCATGTCCAGGTTGGCTTCCTGCTGGGAGCCGTAGCGCACCAGGACAATCCCGGCCGGTTGCAGCACTTCAGTGGCGAAGCGGTCGTGGGTACTGGCGCGCAGCACACCGACTTTCTTGCCCTTGAGTTCGGTCAGCGGGTCCTTGACGTCGCTGCCTTCCTTCATCACGAAGCGCGCCGGGGTGTGGTAGTACTTGATGGTGAAATCGACGTTCTTCTTGCGGTCGTCAGTGATGGTCATGGACGACAGGATGGCGTCGATTTTCTTGACCTTCAGCGCTGGGATCAGGCCGTCGAACTCTTGTTCGACCCAGGTGCACTTGGCTTTCATCTGCTCGCACAGCGCATCGCCGATATCCACGTCGAAACCGGTGAGTTTGCCGTCAGGGGTTTTCATCGAGAATGGCGGGTAGCCGGCTTCGATACCGATGCGGATCGGCTTGGCGTCTTCGGCCACGGCGGTCAGGGACAACATCGACAGTGCCAGGGCACCGAACATCACTAGCTTCTTCATTTTTAACTCCTGTGTGCGGAGGCTTTTATTGGCAGCTTCGATTGGCAGCGCTCGGTCATCGCTTCGTGAGCGGGAACCGAAGTGGCCGGCAGTCTAGAGCGGCTACAGGAGGGCAAATTACGTCGAGGCGACAATTATTTATAGAAAAGTGGCGCGCGGAGAGAGGCATCGAGGTGAACGCGCCATGACGGTGCAAAGTCTGTCAGACATATCGCAATTTCACACCAGACCTACAGACTTTCCGGCTCCATCCGACAGAATGGGACGGCTGGCGATGCCCGGTGTTTTGCGGCACATTGAGCGCCCTTGCGTCCCATCGAGAGTAGCGTGATGCCCACGTTGAACCTGATCCAGCACCACTGCGCCGAAGGTCCGGGCGCCATCGCCATCTGGGCCGAATCCCGTGGGCTGACGCTGAAGGTGTTTCGCGCCGACCTCGGCCAATTGCCGCCCGTCAGCGCCGAACCCGTGATCCTGTTGGGCGGGCCTTATGAATCCGATGCCGGCCCGGCCTGGCTGGAAGCCGAACGGCAATGGCTCAGAGGCACGCTGGATCAGGACGCGGCCGTGTTCGCCATATGCCTGGGGGCTCAGTTGCTGGCGTTGAGCCTGGGCGGGAATGTACGGCGGATGGACCGGACCGAAACCGGATGGACCACCGTGACCTTTATCGATGGGAAAACGCTGAAAGTGCTGGAGTGGCACGAAGACGCCATCGACCTGCCGCCTGCCGCGCAACTGTTGGCCAGCAGCGAGCACTGTGTGCAGCAGATGTACCGCGCCGGGCCGGCGCGGCTGGGGTTGCAGTTTCACCCGGAGTGGAACGCCGAGTCGGTGGCCCTGCTCAATGCGCATTTTGGCGATGAGTCGCCGTTGCCCCGAGGGCCGCAGGACGATGCGGCCTACGCCGATGTGCTGGCGTGGTTGCAGGCGACACTGGATGAGTGGTGGGCGGCCGCTTCCTTTCGCTGAAATACATACCTGTGGTGAGGGGGCTTGCCCCCGTTGGAGTGCGAAGCGCTCCCGACTATTTCAGAGGGTTGCTGCACAACCCGACGGGGGCAAGCCCCCTCGCCACAATGATCAATGGTGTCTGGATATCAGCATTCACAACCGATCACAGCATTCACCGGCCGCGGCACCCCGACACTCAACTCAAACCCTTCATCGAGCCACCCTGTCACGCCGCCGATCATCTCCTTGACCGGATAACCCAGGGCCGCCAGTTTCACCGCCGCCTTGTTGGCGCCGTTGCAGTGAGGCCCGGCGCAATAGACCACAAACAGGCTGTTTTTCGGATAACCCGCCAAACCTTCGGCGCTTAGCAAGCGCCCGGGAATGTTGATCGCTCCCGGTACATGCCCGCGCTCGAACGCCAGCGGCCCCCGTACATCCACCAGAATGAAATCGACTTCGCCAGCCTGCTGGCTGCCGTAGACGTCAGAACAGTCGGTTTCGAACGTCAGACGGTTACTGAAATGCATCAGGGCGATGGCCGATGGGGCGGCGGAAATTTCGCGAACCAGGCTGGTCATGGGCTGTACTCCAAAGAGGTGGTGGGTGTGGAAAGACTTTATCCGCCAGCCACTTGCGGCTACAGTGGCGCACAAGACACTAACCGGGAACTTTCCGCCAAATGCAACCCACCCCAGGAATGGTCGCGATTCTGGCCTACGACGGCCTGTGCACGTTCGAGTTCGGCATTGCCGTGGAGATCTTCGGCCTGCCACGACCTGAATTCGATTTTCCGTGGTACGAGCATCGTATCGTCGCGGTCGATCAAGGTCCGATGCGGGCCATGGGCGGCATCCAGGTACTCGCCGATGGCGGCATGGAATTGCTCGCCGATGCCCGCACCATCATCATCCCCGGTTGGCGCGACCGCAGCGCCACGGTGCCAGCAGAACTGATCGCTGCTTTGCGCCAGGCCCATGCCCGAGGGGCGCGGTTGCTGTCGATCTGCTCCGGTGTTTTCGTCCTCGCCGCCACCGGGCTGCTCGACGGGCACGGTGCGACCACGCACTGGCGCTATACCTCGGAACTGGCCGAGCGGTTTCCCGGCATCCTCGTGGACCCGGACGTGCTGTATGTCGATTCCGGCCAATTGATCACCTCCGCCGGCAGCGCGGCAGGCATCGATGCCTGCCTGCACCTGGTGGCGCGGGATTTCGGCACCCAGGTGGCCAACTCCGTGGCGCGACGCCTGGTCATGTCGCCGCAACGCAGCGGTGGCCAGGCGCAATTCATTCCGACGCCGGTCAGTCCTGCACCGCGCAGCAATCTTTCCCGCGTCATGCAGTGGGCACGTGAGCGTTTGCACGAGCCGCTGGAGGTGCGCGACCTGGCCAGCGAAGCCGCCATGAGCGAACGCACCTTCCTGCGCCGCTTCACCGAAGCCAGCGGCCAGTCACCGAAAACCTGGTTGCAGCACGAACGTCTGGGCCGGGCCCGTGAACTGCTGGAAAGCAGCGACCAGAACACCGAGCAGATTGCCGAACGCTGTGGTTATCGCTCGGTGGAAAGTTTCCGGGTGGCGTTTCGAACGGTGGTTGGCGTGCCGCCTTCGGTGTATCGGGAGCGGTTTGGGCGTGGGGGGTAACACTTTACCTTCGGTTGACCTTCAAGGCCCAATCGCGAGCAGACTCGCTCCCACACCGATGGTGTGAACACTGAAGATCCACTGTGGGAGCGGGCTTGCTCGCGAAGGCGTCAGCCCGATCACCGACTGATCAGGGTTTTCGCAGCAGATAGGTATCCATGATCCAGCCATTGGCCAACCGCGCCGCCTTGCGCACCCGTTCGATTTCATCCGCGACATCCTTGAGCTTGCCGCTGATCAGGATTTCATCCGGCGTCCCCAGATAGGCCCCCCAGTAAATCTCGGTGTCCTGATCCACCACCTGATGGAAAGCATCCTGGGCATCGAGCATCACCACCAGGCTGTCGGCATCGCTCACCTGCCCTGCCGCCAGGCGCCGGCCGGTGGTGATTTCAACGGAGCGGCCAATCTGGTTGAGCGGCACTTTGTGTTGTGCCGCCAATGCCTGGACGCTGGTAATCCCGGGAATCACCTCGAACTCGAACCCACAGACGCCCGAGGCCTGGATCGCCTGAAGGATACGGATGGTGCTGTCGTACAGCGCAGGGTCGCCCCACACCAGAAAACCGCCACACTGGCTGTCGGACAGCTCTTCATTGATCAGCCGTTCGAAGGTCTGTTGTTTGGCCAGGTTCAAGTCGTCGACACTGGTCTTGTAGTCCACCTCACCGCGCTCACGCTCGGGGCTGTGGGCTTCGACAAAACGGTAGTCGTGGCCGGTGATGTAGCGCTCGCAGATTTCGCGGCGCAGATCGATGAGTTTGTCTTTGCTCTGGCCCTTGTCCATGAGAAAAAAAACATCGACCTGATTCAGCGCCTTCACGGCCTGCATCGTGATGTAGTCGGGGTTGCCGGCACCGATGCCGATGACCAGGAGTTTTTTCATCACAGCAGGTCCTCGGGATCGATGCCCGGAAAGCGCAGCCGCCAGCGGTCATGGAACCTCAACTCGATGGCCGACAGGGGTTCGACGTCGATCAGGTTGGACGCGCCCCCCTGCAACACTTGCGTCAGCGCGGCGCGGATGACAAAGGGATGAGTAACGGCAACGATGTGCCCCGGCGTCGATTGCAAGGTTGTCAGCCAGGCACCCACCCGCTCGCCCAGTTGCACCAGCGACTCACCGCCGTGGGGGGCCGAAGCCGGGTCGTCCAGCCAATGCTGGAGCGCCTGGGCTTCGGTTTTTTGCAGATCGCCGATGCGCTCACCGCCCCAGCGCCCGAAATCGCAGTCCCTCAAGGCGTCGACAATCTGCGGCGCGCTGGCGAACAGTCCAGCGGTTTGCCGGGTGCGCAACTCCGGACCACAGACAAGACGTGGAGCGCCCTTGAACTGATTGCAACGGGAAAGCCTGAGCGCTTGCCAATCCATCTCCAGAGGCTCGTCCAGAGGAAAGCGCGCCAATTTCTGTGCGACGGTTCGAGCGTGGCAAATCAGGGTTAAACGGGTTGCCTGCACCAGCAATCACTCCAGGGATGGAAAGAAACGACGGCGTCAGGTGACCGCCATCGCGCAATTGTGCCGCAAGAAAGCAGGCCCGGGTGGTGTTTAATTTTCCTGTTTGAAACGGATTCCTTCAGTCATTTCCTGCAAGACTTTCTGTCATGGCTGACCGCAATGCAGGCAATCGCCTACAAGACTTTACGACATCGGCGTAGCCCCGTAGTACAGGCACTTCGCACCTTTTCCGGGCACGAGCAGACCACGCGAAAATTCACTAGACAGGCAGTACGCGATGATTAAATACTCCTTTCAACGGATTGTTAAAACACGTGCCACACTCATCCAGCAGGAGCCCGGATGCCTTTACTCGAATACCCGATCCAAGCGCCTGGCCAGGCACCACCTCCGACCGAACCGCCTGCTCCTCGTTTAATGCGGTCCATCCCAAGAAACATCCGATAAGAAAAAGCGTGGCGCCTGACAACGTTCAGATGACCACCGATTTAATGTGTGGAAAAACCGACAGTGATAGTCAGGTTCGGCTCAAGCCGCCGAATCGTTTGATACAGGAGTGTCTCCATGCTGGTCTTGCGTCCAGTCGAGTTAGCCGACCTGCCCCAGTTGCAGAGGCTGGCCCGTGAAAGCCTCGTGGGCGTCACGTCCCTGCCCGACGATAGCGAACGGTTGCGCGGAAAAATCCTCGATTCCTGTGCCTCGTTCGAAAAGGACGTGCAGGCTCATGGCCCGGAAAACTATTTCTTTGTACTCGAAGACCTGACGACACGGCACCTGGCCGGCTGCTCGGAAATCCTCGCCACGGCGGGTTACAACGAGCCGTTCTACAGCCTGCGCAACCGGCACTTCACCAGCGCCTCGCGGGAACTGAACATCGAGCACGGTGTACCGGCCCTGTCGTTGTGTCACGACCTCAGTGGTCACACCTTGCTGCGGGGCTTTCATATCGATGCCGCGCGAGTGCGCAGCGCACATTCCGAACTGCTGTCGCGGGCGCGCCTGTTGTTCATCGCTGCCCACGCCCGGCGTTTTTCCGAAACGGTGATCACCGAGATCGTCGGCTACAGCAGTGATGAAGGCCACTCGCCATTTTGGGACGCCGTGGGCAAGCATTTCTTCGACTTGCCCTACGTCGAGGCCGAACGGCTTTGCGGTCTGCAGAGCCGCACCTTTCTCGCCGAGCTGATGCCGCAGTATCCGATCTACGTGCCCATGCTGCCCCAGGCGGCACAGGACTGCATCGGCAGCATCCACCCCGATGGCCAGGAAGCCTTCGATATCCTCGAACGGGAAGGCTTCGAAACCAACAGTTACATCGATCTGTTCGATGGAGGCCCGACGCTTTATGCGCGCACCTCGGGTATTCGCTCCATCGCCCACAGCCAGTGCGGCATAACGCAGCCTGGCCCGGTGATCGACACCCGCGGCCGCTTTCTGGTGAGCAACGAGTCCTTGAAGGATTACCGAGCCATCGTCGCCGATCTTGATTACATCCCCGGACAACCCGTGACCCTTGACGCCGCCATGTGCACGGCGCTGAAGGTGACCGAGGGCAGCCCCGTCCGGCTGGTGGCCCTGTGAACACCCGCCAGACTCAACGCCCGAGCACCCGCGCACAAGGAACCGCCCCATGATTGTCCGTCCGGTCCAGATCACCGACCTGCCCGCCTTGTTCACGCTGGTGCGGCAGGCCATTCCTGGGCTTACCAGCCTGCCGGCCGATGAAGAACGCCTGGCCTACCGGATTCGCTGGGCCCAACGCACCTTCGCCGGACAGGTCGACCGGGCCGATGCCGATTACCTGTTCGTGCTCGAGGATGACGAGCAGCAAGTGGTGGGCGTCAGCGCCCTGACGGGGGGCGTCGGTCTGCGCGAGCCCTGGTACAACTACCGGGTCGGACTGACGGTCAGCGCTTCGGCGGACCTGGGTATCCAGCGCCAGATCCAGACCCTGTTCCTGAGCAATGAATTGACCGGGCAATCGGAAGTCTGCTCGTTGTACCTGCGCCCCGATCAGCGCCAGGGCAGCAACGGCCGTTTGCTTTCCCTCGGGCGCTTGTTGTTTGTGGCCGAGTTCACCCAGCTGTTCGGCAACCGGCTCATCGCCGAATTACGCGGCAGTGCCGACGAACGAGGCGGTTCGCCGTTCTGGGACAGCCTCGGCCGGCACTTTTTCAAGATGGATTTCAGCCACGCCGATCACTTGTCCGGGCTGGGCAACAAATCGTTCATCGCCGAACTGATGCCGCGCCAGCCGCTGTACACCTGCCTGCTCACCGAACAGGCCCGGGCGGTGATCGGCAAGGCCCACCCCAATACCGAGCCGGCCCTGAAAATCCTCAGCGCCGAGGGCTTTGCCCACCAGGGTTACATCGATATCTTCGACGGCGGACCGGTCATCGAAGCCCCGGTTTCCGGGATCCGCACCGTGCGCGACAGCCGACCGCTGTCACTGGCCATCGGCTCACCGGACGATAAAGCGCCCCTCTGGCTGATTCACAACCGCCGCCTGGAAAACTGTCGCATTACCTGTGCCCCGGCCCGACAGGTAGGCAACAGCCTGGTGGTTGATCGCCTGACCGCCAAGCGCCTGCAGCTGCAACCCGCAGACTCGGTGCGCGCCGTGCCGCTGCTTGACCAACGGCAACAGGCCGTGGCGGCGTGATCTATCAGTTCCATCGCGGCGATGTCAATCGGACTGACCCAGCAAATTCGTCATCATTCTCCCCTTGCGCGCGTGATAGCCTTTTATTCCTTCGGCGTTGACACTTTTGCTCAAGCCCTTCCATTCCATTGGTGGAACTCATATGTCCAGGCTTTCCCATCAAGATTTGCGCCGCAATTTTCGCCAACTGTTCGCCTCCAACACCTGCTACCACACGGCCTCGGTTTTCGACCCGATGTCGGCCCGCATCGCCGCCGACCTGGGCTTCGAAGTCGGGATCCTCGGGGGTTCGGTCGCATCGCTGCAAGTGCTGGGCGCCCCTGACTTTGCCCTGATCACCCTCAGCGAATTCGCTGAACAGGCCACTCGCATCGGCCGTGTCGCCCAGTTGCCGGTGATTGCCGACGCCGACCACGGCTACGGCAACGCGCTCAACGTCATGCGCACCATCGTCGAACTCGAACGTGCGGGCGTGGCTGCGCTGACCATCGAAGACACCCTGCTGCCCGCGCAGTTCGGCCGTAAATCCACCGACCTGATCACGGTCGCCGAAGGCGTCGGCAAGATCCGCGCGGCGCTCGAAGCCCGCTGCGATTCGGAAATGGCAATCATCGCCCGCACCCATGCCGGGATTCTGCCGGTGCAGGAAATCATCAGCCGCACCCGGCAATACCAGAGCGCCGGCGCCGACGGGATCTGCATGGTGGGCATCAAGGACTTCGACCATCTGGAGCAGATCGCCGAGCACCTGAGCGTGCCGCTGATGCTGGTGACCTATGGCAACCCGCTGCTGCGCGATGACAAACGCCTGGCCGAACTGGGTGTGCGCGTGACCATCGACGGCCATGGCGCGTACTTCGCCGCGATCAAGGCGACCTACGACAGCCTGCGCGAACAACGCCAGATCCTCACCCAGACGTCGGACCTGAGCGCCACCGAGCTGACGCACACCTATACGCAACCCGAGGAATACATCCGCTTCGCGGAGGAGTTCATGAGCGTGAAGGAATGACGGTTTAAACCGACACGCCGCCATCGCGAGCAAGCTCGCTCCCACAATGGATTTCTGTTGAACACAAATCTTGTATTCACCCGGAATCCCCGTGGGAGCGAGCTTGCTCGCGATAAAGCCATCACAGCCAACATCCCTGCCACCTGACACGCCGCCATCGCGAGCAAGCTCGCTCCCACAGTGGATTTCTGTTGAACACAAATCTTGTATTCACCCGGAATCCCTGTGGGAGCGGGCTTGCTCGCGATGAGGCCATCACAGCCAACATCCCTGCCGCCTGACACGCCGCCATCGCGAGCAAGCTCGCTCCCACAGTGGATTTCTGTTGAGCACAAATCTTGTATTCACCCGGAATCCCCGTGGGAGCGAGCTTGCTCGCGATGAGGCCATCACAGCCAGCATCCCTGCCGCCTGACACGCCGCCATCGCGAGCAGGCTCGCTCCCACAGTGGATTTCTGTTGAACACAAATCTTGTATTCACCCGGAATCCCTGTGGGAGCGAGCTTGCTCGCGATGAGGCCACAGGTTTCAGTGGTGCACCCAATACAGCGTCAGGCCCACTCTTTACGCAGCTGACGCGCAGCGTTGACCATGTGCACCAGCGCCGCTTCGGTTTCCGGCCAGCCGCGGGTCTTCAGGCCGCAGTCCGGGTTGACCCACAGGCGGTCGGCGGGAATACGCTTGGCGGCCTTGCGCAGCAGGTTGGCCATTTCCGAGGAGTCCGGCACCCTTGGCGAGTGGATGTCATACACGCCCGGGCCGATTTCGTTCGGGTAAGCGAAGGCTTCGAACGCGTCCAGCAGTTCCATGTCCGAGCGCGAGGTTTCGATGGTGATCACGTCGGCATCCATGGCGGCGATGGACTCGATCACATCGTTGAACTCGCTGTAGCACATGTGGGTGTGGATCTGGGTTTCGTCGCGCACACCGGAGGCGCACAGACGGAACACTTCGGTCGCCCAGTCCAGGTAGTGCTGCCACTGCGCCTGGCGCAACGGCAGGCCTTCGCGGAACGCGGCTTCGTCGATCTGTACGATCTTGATCCCGGCGGCTTCCAGGTCCACCACTTCATCACGGATCGCCAGGGCCAGTTGACGAGCCTGCACTTCGCGGGTCACGTCTTCGCGGGGGAACGACCACATCAGCATGGTTACGGGACCGGTCAGCATGCCCTTCATCACCTTGTCGGTGAGGCCCTGGGCGTAGCGGATCCACTCCACGGTCATGGCTTTCGGACGGCTCAGGTCACCGAAGATCACCGCCGGTTTCACGCAACGCGAGCCGTAGCTCTGGACCCAGCCGAAACGGGTGAACACATAGCCGTCAAGTTGCTCGGCGAAGTATTCGACCATGTCGTTACGCTCGGCTTCACCGTGCACCAGCACGTCCAGGCCCAGGTTTTCCTGCACTTGCACGGCGTGACGGATCTCACTGTGCATCGCTTCGGTGTATTCGGCTTCGGTCAGCTTGCCTTGCTTGAACGACTGGCGAGCCAGACGGATAGACGCGGTTTGCGGGAATGAACCGATGGTGGTGGTCGGGAACAGCGGCAGGTTCAGGCCGGCGCGCTGTTTCTCGATACGCTGGGCAAACAGCGAATGACGCTGGCTGTCCTTGACAGTGATGGCGGCCACACGCGCCTGCACGGCCGGTTTGTGGATGCGTGGCGACGCAGCACGGCTGGCCTGCACGGCGCGGCTTTGGGTCAGCGCTTCAAGCACCTTCGGCACTTCCGGCTCGTTGACGGCCTGAGCCAGCACCGCGACTTCTTCACACTTCTGCACGGCAAACGCCAGCCAGCTTTTCAGTTCGGCATCGAGCTTGTCTTCACGCCCCAGATCAACCGGGCTGTGCAGCAGCGAGCAGGATGGCGCGACCCACAGGCGATCACCCAGACGCTCATGAGCATGCTGCAGGGTGGCCAAAGCGTTTTCCAGGTCGCAGCGCCAGACGTTACGGCCGTTGACCAGGCCCAGCGACAGCACTTTGTAGGCCGGCAGGCGATCGAGGATGGTCGGGTACTGCTCAGGCGCACGCACCAGATCGATGTGCAGGCCGTCCACCGGCAGGTTGGCGGCCAGGCCCAGGTTTTCTTCCAGCCCACCAAAATACGTGGCGACCAGTTTCTTCAACGGGTCACGCTGAATCAGGTTGTAGGCCCGCTCAAAGGCGTTTTTCCAGTCCTGCGGCAGGTCGAGCACCAGGATCGGCTCGTCGATTTGCACCCACTCGACGCCCTGTGCCGCCAGGCGCTGGAAGATCTGGCCGTACAACGGCAACAGACGATCCAGCAGCTCCAGCTTGTCGAATTCGACGCCCTTGGCCTTGCCCAGCCACAGGTAAGTCAGCGGGCCGATGATCACCGGCTTGACGTTGTGCCCCAGTGCGCGGGCTTCCTCGACTTCTTCGAACAACTGGTCCCAGCCGAGCTGGAACTGCTGATCGGCGCTGAACTCAGGGACAAGGTAGTGATAGTTGGTGTCGAACCACTTGGTCATTTCCTGGGCATGCGCGCCGCCGCAGCAGCTGTCGCTCACACCACGCGCCATGCCGAACAAGGTTTGCAGGCTGGCCTTGCCATCGTGCGGGCGGAATCGCTCAGGGATCACACCGAACATCAACGAGTGGGTCAGGACCTGGTCGTACCAGGCGAAGTCGCCGACCGGCAGCAACTCGATGCCGGCCTTTTTCTGCAAGTCCCAGTGGGTCTTGCGCAGGTCGCGGCCCACGGTGCGCAGACCGGCTTCGTCGAGTTCGCCCTTCCAGAACGCCTCTTGAGCCTTTTTCAGTTCGCGGTCGCGACCAATGCGCGGAAAACCAAGGGAATGGGCCACAGCCATGTCAAATAACTCCAATACGTTCGATGGGAGCCATTGTCGACAGTGTCAGCGAGTGAGACAAACTCATTTTAATCGTGATGATCACAAGTTCCTCTCATGATCAGAAGCACTGCGCAACTGGCGCTGGATGGACATCTGGTTCAAGGCGCTCGCCCCGATGTCCAACCTGCGCCTGAAAACCTCTGGCATGACCGAACCGTGGCGTGTGCGTAAGCCGGGCGTCGATGGCATCATCACCCGCTACGAAAGTTTCGATACCCGCCCCCACCCTATGATCGGCTAAGGAATAGTCCCGATGCGTATCAAAACACTGCCGGCCTGTGCCACGACGCCCTGCCCGGACGCCAAAGCACAGACCGCCGGGATCAGCTCATGACGGCCATTTTTCGGCCGCGTCCGACGTTGATCTTTTTGCTGCTGTTGCTGGTGCTGGTGTTCTGGCTGTCCCTGGCCCTCGGACCGGTCAGCCTGCCCCTGGGCGATACCTTGCTGGGCGGGATGCGTCTGCTCGGGTTGCCACTTGACGGTGGTGACACGCAGCAGGCGGAGTTGATCCTCGGGCAGATTCGACTGCCACGCAGCTTGCTCGGCATCGCCGTGGGGTCGGTACTGGCGTTGTCCGGCGTGGCGATGCAGGGGTTGTTCCGCAATCCCTTGGCCGATCCGGGTCTGGTCGGTGTGTCCGGCGGTGCTGCGCTCGGTGCCGCCCTTGCCATCGTCGGCGGCAGCCTGCTCGGTGGCTTGCCGCCTGCGATCGAACCCTACCTGCTGTCGGTGAGCGCCTTCGCCGGTGGCTTGATCGTCACGGCGGTGGTGTATCGCTTCGGTCGCCGCAACGGGCAAACCGACGTTGCCACCATGCTCTTGGCGGGTGTGGCGATGACGGCCATGGCCGGTGCCGGGGTCGGGCTGTTCACCTACCTGGCCGACGATGCCACTTTGCGCACCCTGACGTTCTGGAACCTGGGCAGCCTCAACGGTGCCAGTTACCCGCGCTTGTGGCCGTTGCTGATCGTCACCCTGGGCGTGGCGTTGTGGTTGCCCCGCAGGGCGGCGGCGCTCAATGCATTGCTGCTGGGTGAATCGGAGGCCCGTCACCTGGGTTTTGACATCGAGCGGATCAAACTTGAGCTGGTGTTGTGCACGGCGCTCGGCGTCGGCGCGGCAGTCGCGGCGGCCGGACTGATCGGTTTCATCGGCCTGGTGGTGCCGCATCTGATGCGCCTGCTGGTCGGCCCGGATCACCGGGTGTTGCTGCCCGCGTCGTTGCTGGCCGGTGCCAGCCTGCTGTTACTGGCCGATCTGGCGGCGCGTTTGTTGTTGGCGCCAGCCGAATTGCCAATCGGTATCGTGACTGCACTGATCGGCGCTCCGTTCTTTCTTTATCTGCTGGTGCGAGGACGCTCCTGATGCTGCGGGCAAACAACCTGCTGGTACGCCGTGGCAAGCGCACGGTGCTGACCAACATCGATATCGAGTTGCGCCCCGGTGAAGTGCTGGGTGTGCTGGGGCCGAACGGCGCCGGCAAAAGCACCCTGCTCGCCGCTTTGTGTGGTGAGCTGGCGACCAGTGAAGGCAGGGTCAGCCTCGACGAGCGTCCACTCGCCGACTGGCCGGGACAGGAACGGGCCAAGCGCCTGGCCGTGCTGCCGCAGAGTTCGAGCCTGAGCTTTGCGTTTTCGGTCAATGAAATCGTCGGCATGGGTCGCTTGCCTCACGCCAGCGGCCGCGTGCGCGATGCCGAAATCGTCGCCGAGGCGCTCAAAGCCGCCGATGCGCTTCATCTTGCCGGACGCAGCTACCTGGCCCTGTCCGGCGGTGAACGCCAGCGCGTGCATCTGGCGCGGGTACTCGCTCAGCTCTGGCCGGGTGCCGAGGGGCAAACCCTGCTGCTCGATGAACCGACATCGATGCTCGATCCGCTGCATCAGCACACCATTTTGCAAGCCGTGCGTGATTTCGCCGAGCGCGGGGTTGCCGTGCTGGTGATTCTGCACGACCTCAATCTGGCTGCCCGTTACTGCGATCAACTACTGTTGTTGCATCAGGGCCTGCCCCACGCCTACGGTCCACCGGCAGAAGTGCTGACCACCGAAGCGATGGCGGCGGTGTATGGACTACAAGTGCTGATTCACCAGCATCCGGAACGCGGCCACCCGCTGATCATCGCGCGCTGATGCCGCCCCCTCTTCCGTCATTGAGGGGGCACCTGTCCAATAAGGAAAACCGATGCGCTTTCTGTTGCTCTGTGCATTCAGCCTGTTGGCTGCCTGCCAAATCCATCAGGTCACACCACTGCCGGCGCCGATCGCCCCGCACGGCCGTGATCACGCCGACCTCGGAGTCATCCGCGAACTCGCCACGGGCCGTACGCTGACGCCGCAAGAACTTGTCCAACGCCTGGCCGTTGTGCCTCGGGTATTGGTCGGTGAACAGCACGACAACCCGGAGCACCACGCTCTGCAATTGTGGCTGCTGCGCGAACTGGCGACACAACGCCCCCAGGGCAGCCTGCTGATGGAGATGCTCAACCCCGACCAACAGGCCAGGGTCGATGCCGCACAAGCGGTGACCCGCGCGGGCCAGCCACCGACCGATGCGTTCACGGCGCTGGCCTGGCAGGCCAATTGGGACTGGAGTGTTTATGGCGCACTCGTCACCTACGCGCTGCGGCAACCGTATCCGCTGCTGGCGGCGAACCTGGACCGCGCGCAGATCATGCAGATCTACAAACAGCGCCCGGTACTTGCGGGGCAAGCGTCCACCACCCAACAGGTGCGGGCGACCTTGCTGGATGACATCCGCGAATCCCATTGCGGCCTGTTGCCCGAAGCACAGATGCCGGCAATGCTCGCCGTGCAACAACAGCGTGACCGGCGCATGGCCGAGCGCCTGATGGCCGCGCCGACGCCGGCGTTGCTGCTGGCCGGTGCCTTCCACGTGCGCAAGGATCTGGGGGTGCCACTGCACCTGAAGGACCTCGGTGCCGGTGAAGGGAATGCGGTGCTGATCCTGGCCGAAGCGGGCAAGACCGTGACCGCCGAGAATGCGGATTACGTGTGGTACACCGCCGCGCAACCGGAACAGGATCATTGCGCGCAATTGCGTCGCTAAACCCGACCGAAACATTGTGGTGAGGGGGCTTGCCTGTGGCGAGGGGGCTTGCCCCCGTTGGGTCGCGCAGCGACCCTGAACCCTGCAATCGCGGTTACTCAGACAAACCGCATTGCCTGGATCGGGACTACTTCGTAGTCCAACGGGGGCAAGCCCCCTCGCCACAGGTGTCGGCCTGCCGGCGCGACACTATGTCACGCCTGTGCGTCGGTCCAATGGTCGTATCCGCCCCTCGGAAACCGGCACAGTTTGTTAACATCCCCGCGATTTTTTCGTCTGTACAGTCATCACGCTGTCATTTCAGCCTGTTCAACAGGATGCTTTTTTTCATGAGTACTTTGTATACCCGCCGGACTGTCCTGCAAGGCATGGGCCTGTTGAGCCTGGGCTTGCTCGCCGGTTGCGACGACAGCAGCAAGCTGTCGTTCAACTACGGCAAGGACCTCAGCGACAAGATCATGGGGCGTAACTTCAAGCTCAAGAACCCTGAGGGCGAAACCAGGATGCTGGGCAGCTATCGTGGCCTGATGCCGATGGTATTCTTCGGTTTCACCCAGTGCCCGGCCGTGTGCCCGACCACCCTGGCCCGCGCCGCGCAGGCCAAGAAGCTGATGGGTCGCGATGGCGAAAGGCTGCAGGTTATCTTCATCACCCTGGACCCTGAACGCGACACGCCAGAGTTGCTGGACCAGTACGTCAAGGCGTTCGACCCGAGTTTCGAAGCCCTGTACGGCACGCTTGAAGAAACCGCCGCCACCGCCAAGGAATTCGGCGTGTTCTTTGAGAAAGTCCCGAGCGGCGATACCTATACCCTCTCCCATACCGCGACCAGTTTTGTCTTCGACTCCCGGGGCAATCTGCGCCTGGGGCTGTCCGCGTCCCTGACGGCCAAAGAGTGCGCAGAAGACCTGCTCACCGTGATGGAGGTTTGCTGAAATGAATGCCCCGCAAGCTAAAAACCGCTTCGTGCAAGGCTGCAAGCAACTGGCACTGGGCTTGTCCCTGGTCGGCCTGGCCTTTCAGGTATCGGCACAAACCCGGGTCGACGACGCCTGGGTCCGCGCCACCGTGGCCGGTCAGCCGTCGAGCGGCGCCTTCATGACCGTCACCGCCAGCAGCGACAGCAAGTTGCTGAGCGTGCAAACGCCGGTTGCCAAGCTAGTGCAGATTCATGAAATGAGCATGAAAGACGACGTGATGAAAATGCAGCAGGTGCAGTCCGTTGCGCTGCCGGCGGGTAAAGCGGTGAGCTTCGATCCCCACGGTTACCACATCATGCTCATGGACCTGACGGCCCAGATCAAGGAAGGCGACAAGGTGCCACTGACCCTGACCGTGGAAGACGCCAAGGGCGAGAAAGAATCGATTCAGGTCGAAGCCGTTGCCAAGGCGATCGGCACCATGGATCACAGCAAGATGATGCATGATCACAGCAAGATGAATTGATTGCTCCGTCAGTTAAAACACAGGACCTGTGGGAGCGAGCTTGCTCGCGATGAGGCAGGAACATTCGACATCGATGTCGCCTGATACTCCGCCATCGCGAGCAAGCTCGCTCCCACAGTTTGATCTTCAGTGAATACGAGTCCTTTTCACGTCATCTCAAACGAGCTTGAGCACGACGTTGATGTTGTTGCGCGTGGCTTTCGAGTACGGGCAGTACTGGTGCCCGGTGTCGACGATTTTTTGTGCGGTTTCACGGTCCAGCCCCGGCAGGCTGACATTGAGCCGCGCCTGCAGCAGATAGCCGCCTTCATTGGTGCCCAAATCAACCTCGGCATCGACGGCCACATCCTTGGGCAATGCCACTTTCATTTCCCTGGCTGCAACTTGCATGGCGCCGATGAAACAGGCGGACCACCCGGCAGCGAACAGTTGCTCCGGATTGGTTCCACCGCCACCCGCGCCCGGGGACGACAGCTTCACATCGAGGATTCCGTCGGAGCTGCGGGACGCGCCGTCACGCCCGCCGGTGGTGTGGGTTTGGGCGGTGTACAACACTTTATCGATCTGGCTCATGATGACCTCCTGATTGAGTTGTAAAAAACCGGTTTCACCCCATCGGGTCGCTGGGATGGTCAATCAATATAGTCGTCGCAGCCCCGCCCCGCGGTCGATCCGACCAGCGCCCCCTTCTACTTTATTTACGCGCCAACTTGTACCTGACGCAGTCCTCATAAAAGCTCTGGCGTACAGCAGTCGGTTTGAATCGCGACGGACTGTCATAAGTTTGCTCTGTAATGCCAAGTGCCATCATGCGCATCCAGGATTTTGCAAACTTGTAGACCTGGATTTTTTGGCGTGCGGCGTACAGAGAAACGCCTGAAAGCTTGAGCTCCTGTGCCCTTGCGGCGGTTCCCGCCCCCCAACTGCACATGTATTGATCATGGGTGGCCAGTTCTTTGGCTTGAGCCGAATGGGCTACACCCGCGATAACTAACGGCATTAACGAGATCCATGTCTTGCGCATCTTGACCTATTTAACTAGCTGAAAATGAACTAATTTTGCTGAGGATTTTTAAACTTGGGGGCCAGCATCGTGCCTTTTTTGCAGATTAATGCGAAAACGAGATGAGTGACGTTATTTCTTGCGAGTTTTCAATCCTTTGCTATAGCTAAGACTCTCAATCGCCAACTAAGTGAGGCAACGGAATGTCAGTCGCAAAGAAAATGAGTGTGGGGCAACTGACAATGTTGACCGCGGTCAACATGTTGGGCTCAGGCATTGTGCTACTACCGACGAAACTCGCGGAAGTCGGTGCAATTTCGATCCTCTCCTGGCTGATAACGGCCACCGGCTCCCTCGCTCTGGCGTACGCCTTTGCGCGATGCGGGATGCTCAGCCGCAAGACCGGCGGCATGGGCGGTTATGCCGAATACACCTTCGGTAAAGCAGGTAACTACATCACCAACTACACCTACGGCCTCTCGCTGTTGATTGCCAACGTGGCGATCAGTATTACAGCGGTCGGCTATATTCAGGTGTTGTTCGGGATAGAACTCGACTCACTGCAAGTAGGCTTGGCCACTATTGCCCTGTTGTGGATCACCACCTTCGCCAACTTTGGCGGCGCCAGCATTACCGGCCGTATCGGCGCGGTGACGGTCTGGGGTGTGATTGCACCGGTGGTGCTGGTCTCCACGGTGGGCTGGTTCTGGTTCGACAGCAGTGTTTACGCCGCTGGCTGGAACCCCCACGACAAAGGCTGGTTCGAAGCGGCAGGCGCCTCGGTGGCAATTACCCTGTGGGCCTTCCTTGGCCTGGAATCGGCTTGCGCCAACACCGACGCGGTGGAAAACCCTGAGCGCAACGTACCGATTGCCGTGCTGGGCGGCACCCTGGGTGCAGCGGTGATCTACATCGTCTCCACCAACGTCATCTTCGGTATCGTCGGCAACGAAGAACTGGTCGCTTCCACTGCGCCGTTCGGCCTGGTGTTCGCCAAGATGTTCACCCCGATGGTCGGCGACATCGTGATGGCGGCCATGGTGCTCGCCTGCATCGGTTCGCTGCTGGGTTGGCAGTTCACCATCGCCCAAGTGTACAAAAGCTCGGCGGACACCGGTTACTTCCTGTCGATCTTTGCCAAAGGCAACAAAGCGGGAACGCCGATTGTCGGCATGCTGGTGCTGCTGGCGGCGCAGACCGCGCTGGCCCTGCTCACCATCAGCCCCGACTTGAGCAAGCAGTTCGACACCCTGGTCAACCTCGCGGTGGTCACCAACCTGGTGCCGTACATCCTGTCCATGGCCGCGCTGATGACCATGCAGAAAGTCTCCAACGTGCCGGAAAGCAAGGCGCTGGCCACCAACATCATTGCCTTGATCGCAGCGGCCTACAGCTACCTGGCGCTATACAGCTCCGGTGAACAGGCGCTGATGCTGGGCGGCGTGGCCACGATCGTTGGTTACACCCTGTTCGGCTTCGTCAACAACCGCCTGATCCGCCTCGAAGCGCTCAACAACAGCGTACCGACACAAACCGTCAGCGCGCAGCACCTCACTGCCGAGCCAGTGCCGGTCAACAACCTGAATTAACTCTGGAGGATCAATCATGACGGAATATAAACACTCGCTGGGCATGCTGGCGCTACTGGTCAGCAGTCCGCCGGACAAGCGAACGGTGTTTGGCCGCGCCCTGGATCAACTGGTCCACGACGTAGAGGGACGTGGTGTCAGCGTACTTGCCTCGGAAAGCCTCACCGACGCCGCCTCGATCCTGCGCTCGGACCCTGCCATTCAATGCGTGCTCATCCGGTGGGAAATGGACACCAGCGAAGGCCACGCCGACTGCACCAAATTGCTGGTCAAACTGCGCGAGCGCAATACCCGGGTGCCGGTGTTCCTGATCAGCGACCGCACCACCGCGTCGAGCATTCCGTTGCTGGTCATGCAACACGCCGACGACTTCATCTGGCTGCCCGAGGACACCTCTCGTTTCCTCAGCGGGCGCATCCTGGCGGCCATCGAACGCTATCGCCAGGCCGCCCTGCCGCCGATGTTCGGCGCGCTGGTGAAGTTTGCCCGCAACTATGAATACTCGTGGCACACCCCAGGCCATGCCGGCGGCACGGCTTTCCTGAAGAGCACCGCAGGCCGGGCCTTCTACGAGTTCTTCGGGGAGAACCTGCTACGTTCCGACCTGTCGATCTCGGTTGGCGAACTCGGTTCGCTGCTCGATCACAGTGGCCCTATCGGCCAGGGTGAACGCTATGCCGCCAAGGTCTTCGGCGCCCACCGCACGTATTACGTGACCAACGGCTCGTCGATGTCCAACCGCGTCATCCTCATGGCCAGCGTCACGCGCAACCAGATCGCCCTGTGCGACCGCAATTGCCACAAGTCCGCCGAGCACGCGATGACCCTGTCCGGGGCGATTCCGACCTACCTGGTGCCGACCCGCAACCGCTACGGCATCATCGGCCCGATCCTGCCGCAGACCCTGAGCGCCGAAGGCGTGAAAGCCGCCATCGCCAACAACCCGCTGGTCAAGCAAGGCATCGACCCGACACCAGTGCACGCCATTGTCACCAACTCCACCTACGACGGCCTGACCTACAACGTCACCCGGGTCGAAGAGCTGCTGGGCGAAAGCGTGGACCGTCTGCACTTCGACGAAGCCTGGTACGGTTATGCGCGCTTCAACCCGCTGTACAGCGGACGCCATGCCATGCACGGCAACCCGGCCGATCACGACAAGTCCAAGCCGACCGTGTTCGCCACCCAGTCGACCCACAAATTGCTGGCTGCCCTGTCTCAGGCCTCGATGATCCACGTGCGTGACGGGCGTAACCCGATCGAGCATGCGCGTTTCAACGAGTCGTACATGATGCACGCCTCGACCTCGCCAAATTACGCGATCATGGCGTCCTGCGACGTCAGCTCGGCGATGATGGAAGCACCGAGCGGGCAGATCCTCACCAACGAGTCGATTGAAGAAGCCATCAGCTTCCGCCAGGTTCTCTCGCGCATGCACAACGAGATGGTGGGCAAGAACGACTGGTTCTTCACCTGCTGGCAGCCGCCGACCGTACAGGTTGGCGCAGCGGCCGTGCCGTTCCACGAGGTCGACCCGGCTACGCTGAAAACCGATCCGAACTGCTGGGTCCTGCACCCGAACGCGGTATGGCACGGTTTCGGCGACATCGAAGACGGCTACTGCATGCTCGACCCGATCAAGGTCTCTGTGCTCAGCCCGGGCATGGGCGACGACGGCAGCCTGCTCGCCTCCGGTATCCCCGCTTGCGTGGTCACTGCGTACCTGGGCCGTCAGGGTATCGTGGTCGAGAAAACCACCGATTTCACCATCCTGTTCCTGTTCTCCATCGGCATCACCAAAGGCAAGTGGGGCACGCTGCTCAACGCCCTGCTCGACTTCAAGCGTGACTACGACGACAACGCCGAGCTCGAGCTGTGCCTGCCCGACCTGTACAACGCCAACCAGCATCGCTATGCCGGCATGGGCCTGAAGGATCTGGCCGACGAAATCTTCGCCGCCATGAAGAAACACAAGACCACCGCCAACATGTCCCAGGCCTTCGGCACCCTGCCAAAAGCCGAGTTCAGCCCGGTGGAGGCCTACGAAAAACTGGTGCGTAACGACATCGAGCTGGTGACGCTCAACGAAGCCGCCGGACGCCTTGCCGCGACCGGTATCGTGCCGTATCCACCAGGCATCCCGCTGCTCATGCCGGGTGAGAACGCAGGGCCTGCGGACGGTCCGTTGCTGGCGTATCTCAAGGCACTGGAAGCCTTCGACAAATCCTTCCCCGGCTTCACCCATGACACCCACGGGATCGAAGTCGAAGATGGCGTTTACCGGATGCTGGTACTGAAGTAAGACAAGCTGGCTCACTGCCCCCCCTGTGGGAGCGGGCTTGCTCGCGAAGGCGTAGTGTCAGTCGACGCAATTGTCGATTGACAGGA